>CAYSLM010000131.1:0-6170 GCA_964431895.1 uncultured Aequorivita sp. | reverse complement strand
CGTTCCCCTCTATCTCAAATTTTCGAAATCAAATATAAACCGCAAGCTCTGGACCTTTGTCAAGGGGCTGAAGGAAGGGGTTTTCAGTATTTTGAAAATGCGTAAAAAAGGAGCCTTCCTTCTGCATACCTTTATAATCTGGGGGCTTTATCTCCTCTCTTTCTATACCGCCATGCACGCTCTCCCAGATACCGCAGACATTCCGTTTGGCACCCTTATTATAACCTTTGTGGTGGGCAGTTTTACCTTTGCCTTTACCAACAGTGGTTTCGGTACTTATCCAGCGGCGGTGGCGGGTATTTTAACGGTATTCGGGATAGCCAAGACAGTGGGAATAGCCTTTGGGTGGATTGTTTGGATATCAAACATTTCCTCCATTGTTTTTTTTGGGGTTCTTTCGTTGCTGTTGCTTCCCCTATACAACCGAAAGCGGGTGGGCTTGTAATTTGTTGGCCAAATTGATTCCTTTGGAAAAAATTCCAAAATGAAAAATTGTTATCTTTCCCTCGCCTAAACAAATTATAAAATGAAAAGATACCTACTATTTATCATTGTTGCATGTTTCAGTCTTTCAATCCATTCACAGGTTATTTATGAGGAATTCAATTCAGACCGGTTGGGCGAGACGCGTAGGCTGAAGATCCAGCTTCCGAGGAACTACGATGCCAATATCGAAAAAAAGTACCCCATTGTCCTGGTGCTCGATGCCGATTATTTATTTGAGCCCGTGGCCGGCAATGTAGATTATTTCAGCTACTGGGAAGATATGCCCGAATCAATAGTGGTGGGCATTATGCAGGGAGACAACCGCTATGAGGATTGCTCCTATGGCGACGATAGCTTTATGCCAGAGGAAAAAGGGGCCCAATTCTTTGAATTTATTGGAATGGAACTCATTCCGTATATCGACAAAAAGTACCGAACGGCCAAGTTTATCATTGGCGTGGGCCATGACTTTACGGCCAACTTTTTAAATTATTACCTATTCAAGGATCCACCGCTGCTCAATGGTTATATCAATTTGAGTCCCGATCTGGCCCCCATGATGGAGGAGCGGCTGGCAGCCCGTATCCCGCAGGTACAGCAGAGGATATTTTATTATCTGGCCACCGGAACCGACGATATCAAGGGCCTGATGCAAACTGCCGAAGGCCTCAATAAACAATTGGTTCCGCTGAAGAGCAAATCATTCAATTATTACTACGACAATTTTGAGGGAGCCACGCACTATTCCCTGGTGGGAAGGGGCATTCCCAATGCCCTCGAGAAAATATTTTCGGTCTATAGGCCCATTAGCAAGCAGGAATTTTCTGATGTATTGCTGAAAATGAATACGCCCATTAGCCAATACCTTCTGGATAAATATAAGGTTATTGAAGACCTGTTTGGGATAACCAACAATATCCGCGTCAATGATTTTATCGCCACGGCCACGGCAGCCGAAAAGAGAAACCAGTGGGAATCATTGCGCGAAATAGCCACCCTGGCCAAAAAACAGTATCCAAATACCGTTTTGGGCGATTATTACCTGGGCCGATATTATGAGGAAATAGGGGAACCAAAAAAAGCCATGCGAATTTTCCAGGGTGCCTACGACAAGGAAGAGGTTGATTTTATTACCATCGACTTGCTGCTGGACCGCGCCGATAAAATCAAGGCCGATTTCGGGTATTGAGCCTAGGCTTCCTTGATCAGGTCCTTGTGCAAATAGGCCCAATTGGTAAGCGTATTGGCTGTGGTGTTTTCCAAATCCAGTTTGGTGATGATATTGCTTCGGTGTTTTTCTACCGTGCGGATTGATATAAAGAGGGTCTCGGCAATCTCTTGGCTGGTTTTCTGCTGGGCTACAAGTTTTAATATGGTCTTTTCTGAAGGAGTCAGGTTTTTTATTTTCTTCAGCTCCTCCGATGCGTCGGCCAGGGAAGAAGCGGCAAAGGAGGGGCTAAATGATTCCTTTCCGTCAAGCACCGATGCTATACATTGCTCTACTTCCGCAAAGGAATCTTCCTTTAGCAAATACCCATTGATCTGAAGTGATTTTGCCCGGGCTATGTACTCTTTTTCCTTGAGGAATGAAAGTATGATAAATTTGGTATCTACCCCTTTCTGTTTGGCGGTCTTTATGACTTCAAACCCCGTCAATAGCGGCATGTCAATATCCAAAAGTGCTATGGTAGGGTTGTGCCTAATGATGAGCTCCAGGGCCTTCATCCCATCGGTGGCCTGGCCTACTACATTGTAGTTATTGCCGTGCAATTCGTCATAGAGCCCTTTAAGCATCATAGGGTGGTCATCGGCTATTACCACGGAGATGTTATTTTTGTCGCGCATTTTATAAGGGTATGTTCAAGATTACGGTGGTACCTTTTGTGGGTTGGGTCTTTATCTCGATTTTGGAGCGGAGTATCTTGGCCCGTTCCATAAGGGTTTTCATCCCCAAACTGTCACTTGTTTTTACTTTTTCCGCCAGTTCAAACCCTTTTCCGTTATCGCTGATAATGGTCTCTATTTGGTTGTCTTTGTTTAGAATGACTACCGAGGCGGCTTGGGCTTCGGAGTGTTTCACCATATTGTTCAGCACTTCTTGAATAATTCGGTACAAATGTAAGGCCGATTCGGTACCTAGCAAAGCATCGATGTTTTCGATTTCCCTGGTAAAAAAAATGTTGGAATTGGAGTCTACTTCATCAATCAAATTTATTATTGCCGCCGTGAGGCCCAACCTGGCGAGGGTGGTGGGGTGTAGGCCCCTGGAGATGGCGCGCAGCTCATCCAGGGTGTTTCCCGCCAGGGAGGCCATTTCCGGATTGCCGGTGGTCTTGGTCTTTTTGGTGAGCAGCATCAACTTTTGCCCCACGCTGTCATGCAGTTCACGGGCCACTCGGGTGCGTTCCTCCTCTTGGGCCTTGATAAGGTTTTGGGTATAAATCTCGTTTCGTTTTTGTTTGGCCCTATTGGTGATGTAATAAAAAATGAAGATGCTTAGGGCGAGTATGGAGACGGTGATAACCCAAAATTGCCAGGTGAGCCAAAAAGGCAATTTAATCACAAAAGAATATTGATAGGGCTGGGGCTGCCATACCCCGTTGCCGTTGTCTGCGGTAAATTCAAACGTGTAATTGCCCGGAGGCAGATAGGAAAAAACCACTTTTGGATCTTGCGTGGGCTGTGACCATTCGTCGCCATCGCGTAGGCCTGTCATCCGGTATTTGTACCGAACCTGGTCTGGACGCGTAAAGGTTATGGCTTCCATCATAAAGGTTAGATAGTTTTTTCTATAGGGCAGCACTAGCCCTTTTGGGGTCTGGTAAAGGCTATCTGCCAAAGGCTCAGAGAATAGCAGGATCTGCGAGAGGTCCAGTTTGGGAGCTTGTGTATTGGGGTGGTAGTCACCGGGATCAAGTTCCAACAGGCCGCTAAGTGAAGTGGCGAGCAATTTCTTATCGCGAGTTACCAAAAGTGAATTAAAGTCAACGTCGTTTTCCAAAAAATGGGGAACCGTAGGATAGTATTGTGCTACGAGCGAATCTTTTTCCAGCAATAAGGGCAAATTGGCCTTTACAATCATGTCCCTGCCGGCCAGCCAAAGGTTTTCACCATCTACTTGCAGGGCCCGTAAATGTTTGAGGTGCTTAAAGCGGGCCATATCAAATACCTTGGTTTCAAATTGATCACCATTTAAACTGATGTGGTAAAGTTTTTTCTCGCTTGCCGCCATTATCTCATTGCTGTTGATGTTGTCCAGGCTCCTAAAATTATTATGGATTTTTGGGAAAAGTCCGGGAATGGTATCAATGCGCGTACCCTGCAGTTGGAAAAGGCCGCTTACCTTGCACATTATCATACGGTTGCCAATGGGAGCCATGGCGATGGAGCGGCGTGAGTCAATAAAATAGGTGGAATCCTTTTCCAATACCTTTATCTGGTCTCTACCACATAAATAAGTGCTAGCATCCTTCCGGTAAATTAGATTGTAATCGCCCTCATCAATAAGTTTTGGAAGGGCGTGTGCAGCCGGCAGCTCCCATACAGCCTCCGGGGTTGTGTAGAGCAGGGTGTTTTGGGGGGTGACCACCAAATGCTTTATCGGCTTTTTGGGCGAGATGGGAGTCAACTTGCCATCGGTTTCAAGAATAACCACCCCTTCATTGGTGCCCAGTATTTTTTGTCCGTTCCATTCCACCGCGGCATTTACCGATTTTGAGGGCAAGCCTTGGGTGTCGTCATATATTTTATACGCTGTTCCGCGAAAGCGGATTATCCCTTCCCCATATGAGGTCATCCAGTAATTCCCCTCGGTATCCTTTATTGCCTTGTAAATATAGGGAGAGGGCAGACCTTGGGCATCGTTGATGATTTTGAGGGTACCCGATGCTTTGTCAAAAAATCCAAAACCGTTTCCTTCAAAACACAGTAACAGTTGGTCCTCACCTTCCTCCAAAATACCATAAACCCGGTTTTGGTCGAAAGTTTTGGGGTCAAATTTGTAGTTGGTAAGTTTCCCGTCAGTGATTTTGTTCAACTCCCCATAGGCGCCCACCCAGATATTTTTTTTGCCATCTACATGTACCGTATAGCAAATGTTGTTTACCCCGTTGTTCTCATTAAAGACATTTTCAATCTGCAGCGGATTGAGGGTCAATTTGTACAGTCCATTTTCCAAGGAGGCGATATACATGGTATTGTCATCAAACCAAGCTGCGGTTTGAAGCCCGGCAAGTACCTGCTCTTGGGTACTTTTTAGTAAATAGGCAAACTTTCCGTCTTTGTAGGTGGCGATACCTTTTGAAAAAACGATATAAATGGTTCCATCCTTGCCTTCCAAAATATCGGTGATGGTTCCCAGGCCGCGAAAATTTATGCCTTTGGGATTGGTGATGGTCCCATTTTCAATAATACTCACCCCATTGTCAAGCGTGCCCGCCCAGATACGGCCTTTGGAATCCTCAAAAATACTGAAGACAATATTGGAAGCCAGCCCATTTTCGGTCGTATAATTGGTAAAAGTGTTACCGTTAAAACAACTTATCCCACCTGTGCTGCTTATCCAAATGCGGTGTTGGGTATCCTGAATTATGGCAAAGGTTTCATTGCTGACCAGCCCTTCCTCAATTTTGTATTTCTTAAATTGATAACGTTGGGCAGACAGGGGATAAAAGCTTAGGCAAAATAAAAGGAGAGTTGCCAGGAAGTGTTTCATTCAACTGTGGGTTTGTAGCGTAAATATATTTAATTTAGCCAAACTATTATGGCCAAAACAAAGACAACATTTTTCTGCCAAAACTGCGGTGCCCAATATGCCAAGTGGCAGGGGCAGTGCAACTCTTGCAAAGAATGGAATACCATTGCCGAAGAGGTCATCCAAAAAGCCGAAAAAGTAGGCTGGGAATTGAAAAGCGGCTCGGCACCCGAACGCAATCGACACGCCAAACCCCAGCGCGTTTCAGAAATCTCTACACAGGCCGAAGCGCGATTGAACACCAAAAACAACGAGCTGAACCGCGTGCTGGGGGGCGGCCTGGTACCGGGCTCGTTAACGCTCTTGGGCGGGGAGCCTGGTATTGGCAAAAGTACGTTGATGCTCCAGATTGCCCTCCAATTGCCTTATAAAACGCTCTATGTTTCGGGGGAAGAAAGCGCGCAACAGATAAAGATGCGGGCCGAGCGCATCCAGCCCGTTTCTGAAAACTGTTTCATATTGACGGAAACAAAGACGCAAAATATCTTTAGGAATATTGCCGAAATAGCGCCGGATATTGTGGTGATTGATTCCATCCAAACCCTCCATACCGATTATATTGAAAGCTCTGCGGGAAGCATTTCCCAAATCCGCGAAACCACGGCCGAGCTTATCAAATTTGCCAAGGAAACCGCAACCCCCGTTATTTTGATTGGCCATATTACGAAAGACGGCAACATTGCCGGACCAAAGATTCTGGAACATATGGTAGATACCGTACTGCAATTTGAGGGCGACCGAAACCATATCTACAGAATCCTCCGCGCCCACAAAAACCGGTTTGGAAGCACCAACGAGCTCGGGATATACGAAATGCAGGGCAGCGGCCTGCGTGAGGTTTCAAACCCTTCGGAAATATTGATCTCAAAAAATGACGAGGACTTGAGCGGTACCGCCATCGCTGCAACCCTCGAAGGCATGCGACCGCTGA
>CAYSLM010000130.1:0-6249 GCA_964431895.1 uncultured Aequorivita sp. | reverse complement strand
CTCGAACCCAGGACCACCTCCTTAAAAGGGAGGTGCTCTACCAACTGAGCTACCAGGTCTTCCTTTTTTTAACACTCACCTGCCTTTCGGTAGGCGGGTGCAAATATACTATCATTAAATTTATATTTCAAAGCGAAAACCATTTTTATTTGAGGAAAATTTAAAAGTCCTGATCACTAAGGTCTTTCGTATTTGATTTCTTTCCTTAAAAGGATATTTTCCGAAAAGGCACCGCAAATCTTATCGTAATTATGGCTGTTTATTTCTCCGAGTTGGTGGTTTTTTCGGAAAAATAACCGAAATAATTCACTTCGTCCTGAGGAAAAAAGTGGTTTGATTGAGTTTTTTTTCAATTTTTGGAGAGGATGGGGGCATAAAAATTTAATTGGCTTAAATTTGTCTGCAAAACCCATTAAGATAAAAAAGGTCTATGATATTGGACAAGCTCAATAATATCCGAAAAAGAATAATGCCCAAAATAACGGGGAGGATTGGGAAGTCCCATATTAAGAAAGTAAAAAAAGTAGAAAAAAAAATTCCCATAAACCGAATTCTCGTCTGTCGGCCCAATCAGCGTCTGGGCAATATGCTGCTCACTACGCCACTGCTGCAGGAGCTTGTGGCCGAGTTTCCCGATTGCGAGATTGATATTATCGTGAAGGGTGGGGTGGCCTTTCCGGTGTTTCAAAACTATGCCAATATTGGAAAAATAATCGTCCTGCCCAGAAAACCCTTCAAGGAACTCATAAAGTACATGAAAGTGTTTTTCTCGGTCAAAAACAAAAAGTATGATATGGCCATTAATGGCGAGAAGGGCTCCTCTTCGGGAAAGATATTGACTTATTTGGCCAATGCCAAATATAAGGTTTATGGGCTTGAGGAGGAAGGCCAACATAAATTTCAGGGACCCGAGTATGCCCATCTTGCCACAAATATGGTGCATTATTTCAGAGACTATCTGCGGCTCATTGGTTACCCCTTGGAAGAACGCACCTTGCCCAATCTCGATCTAAAACTGGAGGAAGCGGAAATAGCTGAAGGAAAACAAATTTTAAGCCGTCATGTGCCGAATACCAATAAAAAAACCATAGCAATCTTTACCTATGCTACTGGCGAAAAACGTTACTCCAAGGAATGGTGGGCAGCATTTTACCAAAGACTGGAAAGTCGGTTTGGCAACGATTACAATCTTCTGGAAATCTTGCCCGTTGAGAACGTTTCGCAAATAGATTTTGCGGCACCTTCCTATTATAGCAAGGATATTAGGGAAATAGCTTCGGTAATGGCAAATACCGAGATTTTTATTGGCGCCGATAGCGGAATCATGCACCTGGCCAGTGCGGCCAAAACTCCAACGGTGGGTCTGTTTTCGGTTACTGATCCAAAAAAATATGCCCCCTACAATGGCAAAAGTACCGCCGTCAAAACACCCGAGGTTTCTTTGGAAGAAACTATGGAAATTATTGGCGATATTCTGGGGAGGCCACGTAATGAAAGGTAAATATTTTTTTTTGGCGGAAACTCTCCTTAAACTTCCGAAGCTAGGGCGTAGATTCAAAAAATTTTTAAACACATCATTTAAAATGAAGATAGTATTGCTGGGTTATATGGGCTGTGGAAAATCGTGGATTGGGAAAAAATTGGCCCAGGAGCTGAAAATGCCTTTTGTCGATCTTGATGCACGTATAGAAGCGGAAGAGGGCAGAACCATAACCTCCATCTTTTCGGAAATGGGAGAGATATATTTCCGAAAGCGAGAAAATGCTATTTTGAAAAAGCTGGTTTCCGCAAACGGAAATATGGTGCTGGCAACGGGCGGAGGCACCCCTTGTTATGCAGATTCCATGACTTTTCTTTCAATGAGCCCAAACGTGGTTACCCTTTACCTTAA
The DNA here is from genome assembly GCA_964431895.1 of uncultured Aequorivita sp. GTDB lineage: Bacteria > Bacteroidota > Bacteroidia > Flavobacteriales > Flavobacteriaceae > Aequorivita. Next base: position 4,358 of record CAYSLM010000130.1, on the reverse strand, counting down.
ATGCACCGTACAAACCCTTGCCAAACGACTAAATGCCCAGAAAGACCATAGGCCTTTAATTGCACATCTTAAGTCAGAAGAGGCCATGGAGGATTATGTGAGAAAACATCTTTTTGAACGTTCGCATTATTATAACCAGGCCCAGTTCCAGCTTTCTGTAGACACCCTGCCGCCTGAGGAAATAGTTGATGCGATAAAGAGTAAATTATTCTAATACGGCCCTGTCATTGTTCTTTTCAAAAATCACCGATACATTTTCATTGATTGATGTTGACAGCGAGATGCCTTTAAAATCGGCCTTGACGGGATACTTTTTATGGTTCCGGTCAACCAGTACAGCCGTTTTGAATTGCTTCAACGGCACATCCAGAAAGTATTTTACCCCGTAAATCAAGGTTGTGCCCGAATGAAGTACATCGTCAACCAACAAAAGTGACTTGTTGGTAAATTCCGCGCTTTTCAGAGAGGTTGTTATGGGCGCCCTTGGATTCTTTTTGTCTATTTTCACTTCACAGAGCAGCACTTTTAGTGGGGAGATTTTTTCTACCTCGGCTTTTAATTTTTTCGCCAAGGTAAAACCATTGGCCAAAATTCCGGCAATGACCACTTCCTGTTCGCCCACATTGGTCTCGTAAACCTGGAACGCTATTCTTCTTATTTTATGGGCAATCTGTTTTTTGTTCAGAATAACCGTATTTATTTCCTGCATCTGCATACCTATTTGAATTATTGATTTGTTTCGGCCCCATCTTCGGGCGATTCCTTGAAATCGTCAAGATCGCGGCGGTCTTTTTTGGTTGGCCTGCCCAATCCCTTTTTGCGGTAGTGGCTTTTGGCAAATTGGAGCATTTCCTGGGCCTCAAAAGCTTCTTTTGGAGTAATGTCTTTTCTGTAAATATCTACCAGTTTGGCGCCCACGCGGCTCTCTGGCAAGTCAAGCACCTCCATTTGGTAAGTAATCTGGTTTTTCCGGACCGAGATAGAATCGCCCGGATAAACATCGCGAGAGGGTTTTACCACATCGCCATTTACCCGTACGGCACCTTTCTTACAGGCTTGGGTGGCCATGCTCCTCGTTTTGAGATATCTTACGCTCCATAAATATTTATCGACCCTCATAGTAATCTGTCAAAAACAACGTTAATGTACTGAACAAAAATAGCGGAAAATTGTATCTTGCGCCCACAAAAATTGAATGATGATAAAACTCAAATACCATTTCTTGATTGCTGTAGTGTTTTTGGGAGTCGTTTTTTCCTGTAAGAAAGACGATGACCCCCTTCCACCACCACCCCCGCCACGTGACAGGGGAGAAGAGGCCATTAGGGCACAGGCAGAGATTGAGGAGTTCCTGGAAACCCACTTTTATAATTATGAGGAGTATCAGGCCGATCCGGATAACTTTAAAATAAGGTTTGATACCATTGCGGGCGACAATGCCAACAAGATCCCCCTGAAGGATCAGGTTACCTTCAAAATGGTGCAGGATGTGGTTGATGAAAGCGTGACCTACAAACTCTATTATCTGGTCGTACGGCAGGGAGGAGGCGAAAAGCCGAACTTCTCCGACATTACGACAAATACCTATGACGGAAGACTATTGAACCTGGAGCTTTTTGACAGCTCGGTGGTGCCCGTACAGTTTAATTTGGTCGATAATGGTAGCAGCCCGGGAATAATCAGGGGGCTACAGCAGGCCATTATTGAATTTAATGTGGCTACCGAAATCATCAGTAACCCCGATGGTAGCATTACCGCTGAAAATTTCGGGATAGGGGCTGTCTTTATTCCTTCGGGACTGGGTTATTTTCAATATCCACCTTCCGGAAATCTGGATCCTTATGACCAGTTGATTTTTTCCTTTGAATTGCTGGCCACAAAAGAGACCGATTATGACGATGACGGAATCCCGTCGCATATGGAGGACCTAAATGGCAACGGCTACCTGATGGACGATGATACCGATGGCAACGGCGTGCCAAATTATCTGGACAATGACGATGATGGTGACGGAAGGCTCACCAAATACGAAATTGAGATTATTGACGGAGAGATTACCTTTCCCGATACCAACGGAAACGGTATTCCCGATTATCTTGACCCTTCCATATAAGCTTCTCCGAAAAAGTATTTCATAGAAAAAGCCCCTTGCACAAAAATTCAGCAAGGGGCTTTTTGTTTTTTGAAGGTAATAATGCTACCTATTTTTTTCGCGCAATCACTTTATGGACGGCGTTAATAATGGCCGAGGCATTGAGGCCGTATTTTTCCATAAGTTGTTCAGGGGTTCCAGACTCGCCAAAGGTGTCGTTGGTGGCGATAAACTCTTGGGGGGCGGGATGGTGTGTCGCCAATACTCTTGAAACGCTCTCGCCCAGGCCACCCAAAAAGTTATGTTCTTCTGCGGTGACCACACAGCCTGTTTTCTTTACACTGTTAATAATGGCCTGCTCATCTAGGGGTTTTATGGTATGGATGTTTATTACATCGGCCGTGATGCCATCTTCATTAAGGCGTTCGGCTGCCTGCAGTGCTTCCCAAACCAAATGCCCCGTAGCGATAATGGTTACATGGGTACCTTCTTGAAGCTGTACGGCCTTTCCAATTTCAAAATGTTGGTCTTCGGGCGTAAAATTGGGCACCTTTGGTCTTCCAAAACGAAGGTAAACCGGGCCCCAGTGGTCTGCAATGGCCATGGTGGCGGCCTTGGTCTGGTTATAATCGCAAGTGTTGATGACGGTCATCCCCGGAAGCATCTTCATCAGGCCAATATCTTCCAGGATTTGGTGGGTAGCTCCGTCTTCGCCTAAAGTAAGCCCGGCGTGTGAGGCACAGATCTTTACATTTTTTCCACTATAGGCAATGCTCTGCCGGATCTGGTCATAAACCCTGCCCGTTGAAAAGTTGGCAAAGGTTCCCGTAAAGGGTATTTTCCCTCCAATGGTCATTCCAGCGGCAATCCCCATCATATTGGCTTCGGCAATACCTACCTGGAAAAATCTTTCGGGGTGGTTCTCCTTAAATTCGTCCATTTTAAGAGATCCGGTCAGGTCGGCGCAGAGGGCTACTATGTTTTCGTTTTTTTTACCAAGTTCGGCCAAGCCGGCGCCAAAGCCCGATCGGGTATCCTTTTTGCCGGTATCTGTATATTTTTTCATCTCAAGTGTTTTCAGATTTAATAATCGCCCAAGGTGACGGGGTTTTGTGATAGGGCCTTTTCGAGTTGTTCGTCGTTGGGTGCCTTCCCGTGCCAGTCATGGGTGTGCATCATAAAGTCAACGCCGTTGCCCATAACCGTATGCAGCAGAACGCAGACTGGTTTTCCGTTGCGGGTTTTGTCTTTGGCTTTTCGCATTCCGGAAATTACTGCCTTTAGGTCATTGCCTTTATCAATTTCCAGGACGTCCCACCCAAAAGCCTCAAACTTTTCCCTTAGATTACCCAAGGGGAGCACCGTATCGGTAGCGCCATCTATTTGTTGGCCATTGTAATCTACCGTCACTATTAGATTGTCAATTTTGTTTCCTGCGGCATACATAATGGCTTCCCAGTTTTGGCCTTCCTGCAGTTCCCCATCTCCGCAAAGGGCATAGACCAAATGCGAATCATTGTTTAATGTTTTGGTCTGGGCGGCTCCAATGGCCACGGAAATACCTTGGCCCAGAGAGCCCGAGGCAATGCGTACGCCCGGAAGGCCTTCATGAGTCGTGGGGTGGCCTTGCAGGCGGGAGTTTATTAACCTAAAAGTATTTAGTTCCTCGATAGGAAAATAGCCGGCTCTGGCCAAAACGCTGTAAAAAACGGGGGAAATATGGCCGTTTGATAGAAAGAAAATATCTTCTCCAATGCCATCAATGGTAAAGGTGTCTTTTCTTTCCATGATTTCATTGTAAAGGGCCACAAAAAATTCGGTACACCCCAGGGAGCCCCCCGGATGCCCCGAATTGACCTTATGTACCTGTCTTAAAATATCTCTTCTCACCTGGATGACCAGATCTTCGAGTGCTTTGTAATCTGCCATAACTGCTTGTGTGTTTGGGCTTCAAAAATACGGTATTCCTCAAGGTGTGCCAAGCGTAGGCCAAGGCTTTTATTAACGATTTGGCGGTTTTGTTAACAGTGCAGGCAGATAGGGCATGTACCATTAAATAAAACCCCCAATCTGCTATCTTCTGGCCATTATCCCAGCTCTGGCATCAAAAAAATTTTGTCTTTTGGATTTTGGGTTTTGGAATTTAATAACCGTTATCTTTGCCCACTCATTAAAAATTAGCTTGATACAATTTTCACAGTAATCCACCGAAATACAAAGCAACTCCACAGACGGAACAAACAGTACCAACAATAGCACCATATAA
>CAYSLM010000129.1:0-6254 GCA_964431895.1 uncultured Aequorivita sp. | reverse complement strand
CTTCCAAAGAAGATTACGAAAAAGTGATGCAAAGCGCCACTTCTGCATTTAAGGATTGGCGATTGAAACCGGCACCACAACGTGGGGAAATCGTGCGCCAATTTGGGGAGGAGTTGCGAAGACTGAAAGAACCGCTGGGCAAATTGGTTTCCTATGAAATGGGCAAAAGCTACCAAGAAGGCCTTGGCGAAGTACAGGAAATGATCGATATCTGCGATTTTGCCGTTGGGCTTTCCCGCCAGTTGCACGGCCTTACCATGCACAGCGAGCGACCAGGCCACAGAATGTATGAGCAATATCACCCGCTGGGCGTGGTTGGGATTATTTCAGCATTTAACTTTCCCGTGGCCGTTTGGGCTTGGAACACGGCATTGGCTTGGATTTGCGGCGACGTTTGTGTTTGGAAGCCTTCAGAAAAAACTCCGCTTTGTGGAATAGCCTGCCAAAAAATAGCTGCTAAAGTTTTTGCGGACAACAATTTGCCGGAAGGAATTTCCTGCCTAATCAACGGTGACTACAAAGTAGGTGAAATGATGACCAATGACAAGCGCGTGCCTTTGGTCTCGGCTACCGGTTCCATTAGAATGGGAAAAATCGTAGCCCAGACCGTTGCGGCACGTCTCGGAAAATCATTGCTTGAGCTTGGCGGCAACAACGCCATCATCGTCACCCCAGACGCCGATATAAAAATGACCGTTATCGGCGCTGTTTTTGGCGCGGTGGGAACTGCCGGCCAGCGTTGCACCTCAACCCGAAGATTGATTATTCACGAAAGTATTTATGACAAGGTGAAGGATGCCGTGGTTGCTGCCTACAACCAATTGCGCATTGGCAATCCACTGGACGAGAAAAACCACGTGGGTCCACTTATCGACAAAGATGCCGTAAATATGTATAGCCAGGCACTTGAAAAGGTTGTGGAAGAAGGCGGAAATATAATTGTGGAAGGTGGTGTTCTGGAAGGCGAAGGCTACGAAAGTGGCTGCTACGTGAAGCCGGCCATTGCCGAAGCGAAAAACGAATATGAAATCGTACAGCACGAAACCTTCGCCCCCGTGTTATACTTATTGAAATACAGCGGCGATGTTGAAAACGCCATCGAAATACAAAACGGCGTGGTACAGGGACTTTCCTCAGCAATTATGACCAACAATCTTCGAGAGGCAGAGCATTTTCTTTCTCACGCTGGCAGCGATTGCGGAATTGCAAACGTAAACATCGGAACCAGCGGCGCCGAGATTGGCGGTGCCTTTGGTGGCGAAAAAGAAACCGGCGGCGGCCGCGAAAGCGGAAGCGATGCCTGGAAAATCTATATGCGCAGACAGACCAATACAATCAATTATACTACGGAATTGCCGTTGGCGCAGGGCATCAAGTTTGATTTATAAAATCACACCCCTTCTTCCATAAAGGGAAGGTGTTGGATGACCAAAAAACAAGACCTGACAGGTTCCTGCTTGTCCGCCGAGGCGGAAAACCTGTCAGGTCTTTTTGTTTGAGGAATTTTTTACAAGGTTCCGTTTCCGTTTACAAAGGCAAACTTATGGGTATCGGCAGGGTTGGAGATGCGCTCGGCTATGCGGCGCATTCTGTCGGGGAAACCGAGCAGGAATTCACGGGCTTTTTCGGCCTCGTCAGTCAGGCCTTCCATTTTTGAAATTTCCCAATGGGCATTTAGCTTTTCAAGAATATCGATATAGTCAAAGGCAGTGTACACGCCCAACCGTTGCGCGGCATTGCTGAAATCATCAAAGGCAGAGGCCATCTTTCCGCCCAGGTGGCGAAGGTTTTGGGCAGGCATAATGATTTTTTTGCGCATCATATCGGCAAAGGCGAGCATCATTTCGCTGGCGTCGTATTCAAAAATGGTTTTTACAAATTCGCGATAGGCCAAGTGGTGGCGCATTTCATCACCGGCAATGATATTGCACATACGCGCGAGCATTTTGTTGCCCTTTTTCTTGGCGATTTTCCCCACGCGATTGTGCGAAATATTGGTGGCCAATTCCTGAAAACTGGTATAGATAAAATTCCGGTAGGGGTCGCGGCCGGTGCCCACTTCAAACCCGTCGTTTATCAAATGGTGGGTGGTGCGCTCCACTTCTTTCATATTTACCCTTCCGGAAAGGTATAGATATTTGTTCAGAAGGTCGCCGTGGCGGTTTTCCTCGCCCGTCCAGTGGCGTATCCATTTGCTCCATCCGTTGCGCCCGTGCTGGTCTACGCCTTCCATATCCATCAACCAACTTTCATAGGTGGGCAGGGCTTCTTCGGTAATCATATCGCCTACCAAAACTACCCAAAAATCGTAGCCCAGTTCGGTGGCTTCTTCCCGCAACTGTTTCACTTCTTCCATATAATTTTCACCTTGGAAATTGGGCAACAGATCGCTGGGCTGCCAGATTTCCTCAACGGGCATCAAATATTGATCTATGTAGCTATCTATCTTTTTTTCAACGGTCTGCATTACCTCCAGCCGTACATTCTTAAGTTTCATAAAATTACTGTTAGGGGATGGTTACAAAGATAGGAAGAGGCAAACGGAAACTATTATAAATTTCTCATAAATCCTGAAAACAGTGGGCTGTGCGAAGCGATCAATTCCGGCCCTGTTCGTTCGGGTATAGTTGATATACCGGCTCGCTCTGCCAAATTTCCTTCGTCGTTACATCGAGCATGGAAATGCTTCCCTTAAAGGCCGCGCCCGTGTCTACGTTCCAGACATTGGCAAAATTGGCGGGTTTGTCAAAGCCTACGCGGGTTACGGGCGTGTGGCCTATGTAAATTTCCTTAAAAAGCTTTAGCCGTTTTGGGTATTTGTCATCCTCTTCGGAAATAGAGGAATCCATAGCGCAGGCCATTTCCCAAAGGGTGCGGTCCCAATATACGAGGTTCGGATAATATTCGTGCTGCGGCCCGTGCTGGTTGGTAAAGCCGGCGTGCAGGTACAGCCTGTTATCGCCGTCGATGTGGTAATTTTTTAGATTTTCAAAAAAAAGGAGATGTTTCTTTTTTTCGGTTTTCGGAATTTTAGAATAGCTCTCCACGCTGCTCTGCCCACCTTGGCTGAGCCACACGGGGTTCTTATCTCCGAATTTCAAAAACTTATAGAGCAATTCATCGTGGTTGCCGCGGATGAAGACGCAATCGTTTCTCTTGGAAAAATCCATCAAATACGAAACCACCTCAGCCGACTGGCTCCAGCCGTCAACATAATCGCCTACAAAAATATATTTGGTGCCTTTAGGAAGCTGGGTTTTTTCCAATAATTGCTCCAAGGCCCTAAACCCTCCGTGGATATCGCCAATTACTACTGTTTTTATCATTCTTGGAAAATAAATAAATCATCTGGGATAGGCAAGGTTTCTCTAGCCACAAAGAAACATTTTTCGCGGGGAATGGATGCGCCCTTACATTTTAACAAATTTCTGGACTTGCCGCTGCCCATCGGAAGTGTTTAATTCAACAAAATAGATCCCCGCTTTCAAGACAGACACATCTATTTCTGCGGAAATGGTATTGAATTTTTGGATTGACTTTCCTTGAATTGAAAAAATCTGAAGGGAAGTTATTTTTGAGGGAAGGTTTTTTAAGCATATTTTATCCCGTGCGGGATTGGGAACGATTGCAATATTTTCCAGATCGTTCTGGAAAGTTGACAACACGGTAACCTGGCAATCTTCGGTAACCTGAATGTCCCAGGTTTTACTCAACAAACATCCCGCAGGGCAATCGCCGGCATAGATCCCGAAGGTAAACACATCGCCGTTTTTCTGGATATCGCACACTTCCACAAATTCGCCCGGCTCCAGTTCGTAGGGGATTCCCACATAATTAAACCTTTCCACAATTGGAACATAAGTGCCAACAAAAAACACATCTGACACCGCCTCAAAATCATCAACAATGGCGCTGACGTTAAGGAAATCATATCCCGTTTCAATATAGAAACCGGTAAAATTGGTGAGGACAATATATTCCGAAATGGAAAACTGGTAGACTGCCATTAAATCATCCAATTCCGGAACCCCCGAAATGCCGGTATTCTTAAAATCCTCGAGCCAGGGCGTGGCGTTGTCAACGGCGAATTCAATCTGTTTGGACGGAGCGCTCTCGGGGTTGGCATGAATCTGAAACTCCTGGAAGAGGGAGTCGATGGAAGCATGGGAATTTGGATTTTCGTAAATGGCGGAAAGCTTTTCCAAATAGGGCGTTAGCCTCGTTTCGTCAATAAACGGATGGTCATAATCGGGGTCTGCCGTATCCTCCAAAATATCGCGAAGCAAAAGAAACTTGGCGTCCCTTTCATAATTTGCCTCTATCCACGGGTGAATGGGACATTGTGCAAAACCAGCCACGGCACTAAAAATGAGGGTTAGGATGAACAGGACTTTTGGCATGGGAAGTTCAGTTTGGAAATCTTAAAGATACGAAAAGATTAATTGTAATTCACTTTCCGCAGAATGCGAAGTGACTCTTTTACAAGCTGGTACACTTCGGCATCATATTCCCTCAGCGCTTCCTTGGCTTCCTGCAATTTTTCCTTGGCATCCTCAAAATCATTTAAATAACAAATAAGGTATGTGGCCGGCAGGTTGTGCAGGTCCTTTTCTTCGGAAGGGGAAAGCGGGATTTTCTTTCTCAATTTTTCCAATACGGCATTGTTGGCATTGAAAATATGGTAAAGTGTTTTTTTGTTGAACTGCGGCGGTTCAAAAATCAATTTGGAATCGATATGGTACGAGCCGTTTTCCTTAAAATGAATGGTAACTTCCTCCAGCGGATAGTATTTGAATTGTTCGTTCAACCCAAGATGTACAAATTCCACCGTCTTGAAATAGTCATCGGTAAAGCTGATGCTGATCTCGTCCAAAGCCGAATAGAAAAGCCGCACCTGCTCGTTGATCAACTCGATATCTACCCGTGAATAATAGGTGCTGTCCTTGACCTTTTTGGTGTTTCCGGCCCAGCATACCACAAACTGTTCCTTAAAAACCTTGTAATGGCTTTCCAGATCCTTGTGGCGGTTGTTGATGAAATCCATAACGCCATCAAGCGTGTGTTCAATATTATTTTTTGCGGCGTTTTCAATAGACTTAACGATTTCGGAATTCACATCTTTTATCTCAATGTCGAAATCCTTGGGCATCGAGATGCTGCCGTCACGCAAAAAAATGGAGCCGCCCCAGTATTTCCAGATGTTTCGGCGCAGGGAAGTAATCTTGCCATTGGGCCGGATGGTGACCAACCCCACCACCTTGTCTGACGGCAGATTGGGAAAGGCCACATTTTCATAAATAATGAGCGGCGCATTGGTGAGGTAGGCATTTACGAGGTTTTGCAGCTTGCTGTCGTCAAAAAAATCAACGCCCCTTATCTCGTTGGTCGCGTCCTCAACCCCAATGACGATAAAGGAATTGTTTGCTGGATTGCTGTTGCTGAGCGCACAGATGTGTTTCAAAAACTTGGCTTTCCCCTCTTTGGTGCCCAGATCAATTTTCCGCTTCTTGTCATAGAAACTGCTCTCGTCGTTATGGGCGAGGAGGTTTTTGATTAATAGGCGTTTGTTGATCATTTCTTTGGTTGCAGGTTCCAGGTTCCAGGTTGATGGTTGCTGGTTAAAAGTTATTTTTTCTAATCATATTTTGAGCCTTTTCTGTCTGAGTTTTTCAAATAGGTCATGAAGGCTTTAATTTTCTTACTATTTAAAATTGTCTTTTCTGAGATCTTTTTGAAGGTGTCTGCATCAATATGATTTCTATCCAGACAACGATATAATTGTGATCTTGTTTCACCACAGGAAGCCTTTGCAATACTTAAAAAATTTATAAACTCCCGATTTCCATCTCTTTCAAAACCTTCGGAAATATTGTCCATTATAGAACCCGAAGATCCATTGATTTGTTCCCGAAGTTTATAATCCTTTTGCAAAGGAGAATTTTGAATTATTTTCCAAATATCTTTACAAATTTCTCTAGCCAACTGCCAAATTTCCAAATCCTCAAATCTTTCTATTTTAGCCATAATTTTTTATATAATAAAAACTTGCAACCTGCAACCTGCAACTTTAAACCTTATTAACAATAGTACTACTCGCCTGGTCCAAACACATCACGGTCAAATCCGCAATATTCACATGCGGCGGGCGGGTTACGGCAAACCAAATGATATCGGCAATATCTTCCGGTTTTAGTGGCGTGTAGCCTTGATACACTTTTTCGGCCTTCTCAGAATCGCCCTTAAAGCGCACCTCA
>CAYSLM010000128.1:0-6268 GCA_964431895.1 uncultured Aequorivita sp. | reverse complement strand
TAGCGCATCAGATTTCGGCTCTGAGGGTTGGGGGTTTGAATCCCTCCGCGGTCACGGATAAAAAGTCTTGGAATCCAAGGCTTTTTTTAATTTGCACCGTTATGTACTGTGTATATGTCATAAAAAGTCAGAGGGATTGAAGGCTGTACAAGGGCAAGACGGGGCATCAGGAATAGCGGGTGCATCAGCATAATGCGGGCCTGAACAGATCTACCAAAGGTTTGTGCCCTGGACTTTGGTCTATTATGATGAATTTTCAACAAAAAACGACACCCGAACTCGAGATAAATTTCTGAAGTCCGGTCAGGGCAGAGAATATTTAGTGCTAAAATTGGATCGTAAAAATTAGATCCTTCTGTCCCGGCAACGCGATTACGCATCAGACCTGCCTGCCGGCAGGCAGGTTTCGGCTCTGAGGGTTGGGGGTTTGAACCTGTCTGCCGAAGGCTGATCCCTCCGCGGTCACGAAAACTCGAAAAGGCAGAAAAAAGACTTGGCTATCCCAAGTGACTTTTTTCCGCCTTTCGTTTTTTCCGGGTTTTGGCATTCCTAATATTTCAACCACTTTTTCCCCTTCTAAAAAACTGTTAATTAATACATTCTTAATAGCTAAGTTTATGGATTCTTTATAGATTCAATACTTTCAATGAATTAGGAACCGAAATCTATAAATTATGTTTACTCTCGTTAATGGCCTGCCCCACGATATCTTGGGAATAATCGTTTCAGGCAAAACTACCAAGGCCGACTATGACAAACTCAATCCACTAATGGAAAAGCACAAAGCAGAGCACGGTGCCATCAAATTCTTTGTGGAGATTGACGAGCTTAATTATACGGCAAAAGCTATGTGGGAAGATTTTAAGACCGGGCTCCATTACTGGCGTGAAATAAAGTATATTGCCATTGTGACCGACAAGGAATGGCTGGAAAAAACCGTAGAGGCCCTTGGGGCCGTGATTCCCGGAATGCAAATCAAGGGGTTTGAACTGGACGAGCGCGCCGAGGCCTTGGAATGGCTCAGCTCTAAGGAAATCTAGGCTCCAAATTGCCGCAGATGATGATCCAGATGCTTGTACTGCATCTGTCCCCATTGTTCGGGACTGAATTTGCCGAAGACGGGGTGGGGTGCCCATTTGCTCTCCTCTTTCTTATTGTGGAAGACCTCGGTCAATTCCAATAGCTTCTCCTTCTCGGTTTGGAAGTCCTTTTGCTCGCCCACCTTGAACGAGCTTACCGTGGGTAGGTTTTTTCGCCATGGCTTATCGTTGTAAAGTGATTTCTTAAAAAGGGAAGCCAAAGGAAAAAACTGCTTCTTTATCTTTTTTCTTCCCAAAGCAATATTGAGCGGTTGTTGGCAATGGTGCAGCATTTGGGCCACATCCATCTTTCCCCATTGGCGCATTTGGTTATCGGATAGTGATTGGAGCCGCTGTACGATTTCTTGATAGGCATTTTCGTCAAAAAGGGATTTCACGGGATGTTCTCTTTACGGTTCGGGGAATAAAGATATTCAAAAAATGGAAATTCTTCTTGGTTTTGCCAAAAATGGATATGTCATGTAATTTGTGATTGCTATCTTTAAGCAAACGTAAACTACCTTGGAAGAGAACACCTCATTTTCTATCAAAAATTGGAATGAAGACGACCGTCCCCGGGAAAAATTAATGCTCAAGGGCCGTGCTTCCCTCAGCGATGCCGAGCTCATCGCTATTCTAATAGGTTCGGGAAGCCGCAATGAGAGCGCTGTTTCGCTGAGCCAGCGTATCCTGGCTTCGGTGAGCAATAATTTAAGTGAGCTGGGACGATGCACCCTATCTGAACTGATGCAGTTTAAGGGCATAGGTCAGGCCAAGGCCATAACCATTGCCGCGGCCCTTGAGTTGGGCAGGCGCCGGAGAAATGGCGAAGCTCTGGAACGTAAGAAAATTACCTCAAGCCGGTCGGTTTTTGAATATATACAGCCCCTTTTGGGAGATCTTGCCCACGAAGAATTTTGGGTTCTTTTCCTTAATAATTCAAACAAAGTCATCAAAAGTGAACAGCTAAGCAAGGGCGGCATCACGGGAACCATTGTTGATGTGCGGCTCGCCTTTAAGCAGGCCCTTCAGCTTGGCGCGGTATCCATTATTTTGGCACACAACCATCCGTCGGGCACCCTAAAGCCGAGCCAGGCCGATATCCAGCTTACCAAGAAAATCAAAACTGCCGGTGAAAGCCTTGACATTAAGGTGCTAGACCACCTGATAATTACCGAAAAAGCGTACTTTAGCTTTGCCGATGAAAATATGCTGTAACTTGATATGCTATTAATCTACACCCCGAAACCCGGCCCGCGCATCTCCTATATTTTTAAGCATATTTGTCTTCGAATTTTGGGAATTGAGGTGGCATTTACTTCGGCCATCGAGGAGTTTATCGCCCACGCCGGCCCGAAAATTTCCTATGCCAAAAAACCAATGGGAAATGAACTGTTTTTCCAGAGCCATGGGCTCTTGGAACAACAGGGTATTGAATCTGTAGATATTACCGTAAAGCCATGGGGCCATACCATTGGCTTCTTTCCGGTTGGCAATAACAGTGGCCTGCCCTTTGATATTTTTGCGGCCAGTTTCTATATGATAACGCGCTATGAGGAATATCTGCCCCATGTGAAAGATGAGGCCGGCCGCTTTATGGCTTCGGAAAGTTTGGCCTGTAAGGCAGGTTTCTTGCAGCAGCCGGTAGTTGATGTGTGGGCCTACCTGTTTAAGGATAGGCTATTGGAGGCCTTCCCCATGATGGAATTTCCACAAAAGAAAGTAACCATCCATCCGGTGATTAGGGCAGCCCAGGCCTATGCTTATAATCAAAAGGGACTTTTTCGTTCGGCCGTGGGCTATGTACACGATTTCTTCCGGGGAAAATTTAAGAAAATCGCTGCCCGAACCCAAGTACTTTTGGGCCTGAAACGCGATCCTTTTGATACCTTTAAATGGATGGTCAATATTGCGGTGAGAAGCAAGTTTAAATTGACCGTGTTTTTTCTATTGGGCGAGGCCAGATCGTTCAATGAGAGTCTAAATACCCACAGACAGAAGTTCAAAATGTTGATAAAATATGTTGCAGACTATAAGGAAGTGGGGCTCATCTTTTCCTACAATTCATTGGGTGATTATGGCCAAATGCGAAGGGAAAAGCGCCGTTTGCAGGAAATAACCAACCGTTCCCTGCTCAGCTCGATGAACGACGGGTATTTGGTAAATCTGCCCGACAATTATAGAAATCTGGTTGAGCTCGAGGTTAAGCGCGATTTCACTATGGTGTTTGAGGATATGGTAGGCTTTCGGGCGGGTACTTGCACACCCTTTCTTTTTTATGATCTTGATTACGAGATAAAAACGCCTCTTGTGGTACATCCGGCCGCTATGGCCACCCGTGCCTTCCATAAAAAATACGCTTCGGATATTGAAAAAACCGTTGGCAACATCCTTGCAACGGTGACAGGGGTAAACGGCACTTTTACTATAATTTTTACCAATAAAGATTTTTCTCCGGAAGAGAATAACAAAATTTGGCGGCAGATTTTTTCAGAAAAACTCCAGGAATATGCTTCAAAATAAAATAACCGATGTATTTTTTGACCTCGACCACACCTTGTGGGATTTTGACCGAAATTCGAGCTTGGCCTTTGCCCGGGTTTTTGCGAAGCACAATATTTCCCTGCCCTTGGAAAACTTTTTAAGAGAATACGAGCCCATCAATTTGGTGTACTGGAAGAAGTACCGCGACGGCCACATCAACAAGGAAGCCTTGCGACGGGGAAGACTGGCCGATGCCTTTGCCGTTTTTGATCTGCGTTTTCCTGTGGAAATTATTGATGACCTGGCCAGTTGCTATATTGAGGAGCTGCCGGTAGATAACCATCTATTTGATAACACCCATGAAATTCTGGAATATCTTTCCACCAGATACCGCTTGCATATTATCACCAACGGTTTTCGGGAGGTTCAGCATTTGAAGCTTCAAAATAGCGGCATCAACCAGTTTTTCCAAACGGTGACCACCTCAGAGGAAGTGGGTTTTAAAAAACCCCATCCCTCCGTCTTTAGGGCTGCCCTGCAAAAAGCTTCGGCCGCGGCCGAAAACAGCGTTATGATTGGCGATAATCTGGAAGCCGATATTTTGGGAGCGCAGGGCGTGGGCATGCACTCGCTTTATTTTAATTGCAGAAAAGAAAAGATAAGCCAATCCTTGAATGCCATAAAGTCACTTTCAGAAATAAGGGATTTTCTTTAGTAATAATTGCAAACAATTGCCGTTATCTAAGGAAATTATCCCCTCCCATGAACAAATACCTATCGCCATTTATATTAATGGCGCTCATCTGCATCCTTCTTACCGCCTGTGTCAAGGATACCGATTTTGACCAGGCGGAGAATATTGCCCTGACCCCCGTGATTGAACTGGACCTGATCTATTTTGATCTGGATGCCAATAGTTTTTATGATTCCATCACCGCCACCCCCATCCTTACCGTACGTGATACCACCCTCATCAAATTTCTCGATGACAGTACCCTTCAGGAAAGTTTGAAGCGGGCAGAGTTCTATTTTAAGTTTACCAATAGTATCCCGAGAAATTTTGCCGTTGATTTTCAGTTCCTCAGCGAGTTTAATGACACTACTTATGTAACGCAAACGCAAGTAGCCTCGGGTACGCCTACTGCTCCGGTAATTTCCGAATTTGTGGAGAATGTAGAAGGGGAGGAGGTGCTCCAGCTCACCCAATCACACAAGGTGGTGGTTTCGGTCACCATACCATCAGCCAGTGAAAACCTAGAGGGCCACCTCAACCTCAAGTCAAAAACCACCTACTTTTTGGAGTATTAATACTATGAGAATTTTATTTAGCACAATAATTGCCCTTATGGGAGTATTGGCTGTTGCCCAAAATAAGCAAATACTTTATGGTTTTGACGATATTCCCCAATCGCTACTGCTCAATCCCGGGGCCAAAGTACCCCAGAAAAAACATTATGGCATTCCGTTTCTATCGCATATACACGTGAACGGAGGTTCGTCGGGCGTTTCGGCCTATGATATTTTCAGGGAAGGGGGCGACATAAACGATAGGATTACCGCGGCCATTTTTAATATGAAGGCTACCGATTTTTTTACCGCCACCCAGCAGTGGGAACTTATAAATTTTGGCTGGCGCGCCAGGAATGAGATATATTTCTCTGGCGGCATATACCAGGAATTTGATTTTATCACCTACTTCCCCAGAGACCTTGCCATTCTGGCCTGGGAGGGCAACCGCGATTATATTGGGTATGAATTTGATCTGGGCCAGGTGAGCACCACGGGCGATTTTTTGACCGTTTATCATTTTGGGCTGAATAAACGGGTGAGCGAAAAACTCGTCGTAGGCGCCCGGTTAAAACTATACTCCAGTATGTTCAGTTTCCGAAGTGTGGACAATTCTGGGACATTTGTGACCCATCTGGGCGATGATGTTTCGGCAAATATCTATGAGCATACCGTTGAAAATGCCGATATGCGGGTAGAAACCTCGGGCTACGCATCGCTGCGTGATCTTGATGGGGCAGGGGAGGTGACCAGTGAAATTTTGGGCCGCGCATTTTTTGGGGGAAATTTCGGCCTTGGCGTGGACTTGGGCCTTACCTATGAGCTAAATGACGCCTGGTCACTTTCGGCCAGTGCCTTGGATGTGGGTGCCATTTTCCATTCCAAAGACGTTGAAAACTACCACGCCCACGGAAGCTATACTCTCGATGGGATAAACCTCATTTTTCCGCCCCTGAGCGAAGGCGAGGCTACCTATCCTTATTATGACGACCTGGAGGATGAAGTAGAGCGCCAAATACCTATAGACACCCTGCATAACGGCTATACGCAGATGCGGCCGGCCAAGATAAACGTGGGGCTTCAATATGGCTTTGGAAGATTTAATGCCTCTGGGGCCTGTGACTGCCTCAATATGGACGGGGGCTCGCAGCATCGTGAAAATGTGGGCTTACAGTTTTATTCCATTTTTAGGCCGAAGGGACCCCAAATGGCAGGTACGCTATTTTACCACAGACGAATTGCCCATTTTCTTTCGGCCAAGGCCACATATACTGTAGATCCTTATTCCTTCTCAAATATTGGGCTGGGAGTGGCTGCCAGGTGGGGAAAGGTGAATTTTTACCTGGCGGCAGACAACCTTTTGAAATATACCAATTTGGCCAAGGCAAAAAGTGTATCTTTACAATTAGGATTTAACA
>CAYSLM010000127.1:0-6296 GCA_964431895.1 uncultured Aequorivita sp. | reverse complement strand
ATACATTGACCGCTTTTAATACCGCATTGCCCATAGCCAATGACGCCATGACTGCAGCCATAAATGCTGCAAATGCAACACACGCAGATTTTAACCCAAATTTAGTACAGCAATTTTTCGGAAGAAATGATGCCGCCATTTTAGCAACACTTTCAAGCAATTTGTTAAGACTGCAAGCGCATGTTGCAGGTTTGCCCGCAATTACAACTTGTGGCGGCCAATGTGATACCGGCGGGTGTGAAAATGGGCCAATAGCATATAATAATGGTGTCGATTCTGCTTCAACCATGACTTTATGCGTTCCTACCTTTAAAAGTTTGAACACCAATGATGCCGCTAGAAATCTAATTCACGAAAGCGCCCACGGAACCACACCTTTGGGTGGCGCGGGAGCTCCTACCGAAGGGACAAAAGACGTGGCGTATAGGCACGAACGGATGATGTTCCAGCTTTCGCCTGAAGACCGTTTACGAAATTCAGACAGCTATGCACTTTTTGCGCTTTTCGCAAAAGAAGTACAGACTACAGGAAATGCAAATGCGGTGCCGGCCGGAATAAGCACGCCGTCCAATGATACTTTTATAGGGATAGATGCTGCAGATGAAGACCCACTGAAACTTGCAATTGCACAATTGGAGAAAAGACTGGCTTGGGCAACAAACCATTCGGGGCAACTCTTCGGGGAAGCACAATTAGTACGCGATGGCTCCCAAACCTGGGCCGCAACTTGGGCCAATGCATATATGCACGAAGCTGCATTGCGATTTCCCGTAAATGATCCTTCCGTTCTGCCAAACCAGCCTACTTTAGATGATATGGTGAAATTAGCCGCTATCGTTGAAAAATATAAATTGATGCGCTTTGCGGTAAAAAGAAATTTAACGGTTCTCGGGCTCACGGTAGGCGTTGTTACTTGGGTGGGTGGAGCAACCATAGCAGACGACACCTTATTTATCGGTCCGGATTTCTTTAGGGCCGATGCACGCCAACAGATTTCCCTGCTTTTGGAAGCCTTGGCAAAAGCAACGCCCGGGGTGGAGACTGCTTTTATTCCGGCCTATGTATCCTTTGCGGAATTCATTCACGACAACGCTTGATTTTAAAAAAATAATAATGACGGATTTTAAACCATTCCTAAAAATTGAAAGAATCATTTCCCTGCCCTTTGCGGTTGAAACCAATGCGCTTTTGATTTCCTGGAGGAAAGAGCTTTTTATTTTAATCAATGCCCCAGCCACAAGGGAAACATTGGTCTATAAACTAAACAATTTTGAATTTGGGAAATTGACCTCCCTTCCACTTTTGGCAACTTCGGCGGTAACTTGTAAGGACCAAATGGTTGTTTCGGGCAGTGATGAAACAGGAAATTTGATTCTTGCGGCCATCGATTTCAATGGAAAAATTCTAAAAAAAATATCTCCGGACATCACACCGAGTGTCTGGCCGATACTGGGATGCAGCGAAAAAATTCATCTAGCCTGGCAGCAACAATCAATCGATATACAACGCGGTACTTTTAGTTTGGGTTCCCCGAAAATACAGCAGCTTCCGCCCATTCGCATTGCTACCTCTTCAGTTAAGTTGGAAGCTACTTCCAAATCAATTTACGCCGTGATTTCAAAAAAAGACCAGACCACTATTCTCGATTTAATCACTTCTGAAATCTATGCCCTTCCACGCTTCCAAACAATATCGATAGGCCATACGGAAGAAGGTTTATTTTATGGGTGGATTGATCGCGATCAAGTTTGTTTAAAATTTCAGCATAGCGAAGAGAAACATTGCTTTTCACTAGAAAACCCAAATTCCGGAAAACTAAACGCTATTTCGGGGAGGAAGGCCACGGTTTGGTTTCAGTACCGTGAGATGAATTTAGACGGCGATTACCAATGGAAATCTGCAATTATTCAAAAGGATACGGCAATTTTTAAAATCGAAAATTTTATACACACCATCGGTGCTTGGCAGGATATGCTTGTGGCGGTGCAGGACAAAAAAATAATCCTATTAAAAAACAACCCTTCAAATAAATGAACTTATGAAAAAAGACAAGTACCTAAAAGAGTTGACCATCGCACAGACCCAAAAAAGAAATGGCGACAACAACAATAGAAAAGACGTTATGAAGATCCAGTCCTGGCTTTCGCTCTATGCCATTCAGCATCCCGAAAGTGGCACGGCCACCGGCATTGATGGCGATTTTGGGCCCGCTACGGAAAAAGCGGTAAAAAACTTCCAGCATGCCATCAACGTGGGAGCCTCGGGCATTGTTACACCACAACTTTTTGAAAAGCTCTGCCAGGGTATGAAAGATGCTTTTGAAACACCCTTACAAGCGACCTCTTTGAGAAATGCCGTCGTGGAAGCCGCGGAAAATCACCTGAAAAATGGGCCTTTCGAGCTCGAGATAAAAGGCCAATCCAATAGCGGGCCTTGGGTTCGTGCATACATGGATGGCCACGACGGTTCGCCTTGGTACTGGTGCATGGGGTTCGCTCAAACCATTTTGGACCAGGCCGCCAGCGCCCTTGGCAAGGATTTTTGCAGCTTGATGCCACTTACCTACAGTTGCGATACCGTTGGCGCCACAGGGTTGAACAAAGGCTTGCTGACCCGGTACCGAAGCGTGCGGAACAACCCTTCGGTAATGAAACCGGGCGATTTTTTCCTCTTGCAAAAATCGAGGTACGATTGGACACACACCGGAATAATCATTTCGGTGGGCAACGATGTAATTGAGACTATCGAAGGTAATACCAACCAAGCAGGCTCCCGAAACGGCATTGCCGTCCTGAAAAGAACCCGCAATTTTAGGAAATCAAAACTGGATGTTTTCTCTATTGAACCCTTGGTATAATTTTCCGTTTTAAAATAAATTCTACGCTATTTATCTTTAAATTAGATGTTTATATAGCTTCCTGATGAAAAATAAAGAAGAAAAACCGTCCTGGATCGCCAAGCTCATAGAAATTGTACACCATCTTTTTAGATCGTTTAAGAATTTCTTTAAGTCATCCATTTTAAGCCTTTTGGTAATCCTGATCATCCTTTTGTTGTTGACGCAAATGGACCAAGCCTTCACTATGATGGTCGATTTGATTGAAAGCAAATGGCTTTCGCTATTTCTATCGTTCTTCTTTATCAACGGCCTTGCGGTGGCGCTTTCGCACTATCCCATATATACCTACTATGCGGCTGATCTCAACAATAGCGGCGATTATACCGTTTGGCATGCCAAACACCCATTAAAGTGGTGGATTTTTAAGCGGTTTACGGTGTACACCTTTACCACCGATAAAAGTTCGGGCTACACACCCGATAACTGGGCCAACTATTTTCGGTATTTCACGGGCGTCCTGATCCATATCGTATGGATCCACTTCATCATCAGTAGTTTTAGGCCCAACTTTATTTTTGAGGATTTTCCTTTTGATCAGGTCAAAATCATCGTTTACCTGCTGTTACTGGTACCTTTTCTTCTCTATATTTATTTGAAGGAAAAAATTACCAAATACGAGCGCCTTAACCCTTCCGGGGAAATTTCTGAAAAACTCCTCAAATTCTACCGAAAACTGGCCCTTTGGTACCTGATCATTGCCATACTTTGCGTAGGGCTGCTCATCATCACCCTTACCTTGGGAAATTTCAGCCCTGGCGGCTTTATTCTGCTGCTGTTGACAAGCTATGCCCTACTGTTCAATTATATATTTTTCAGACTGTTGCGCACCAAATTCAGTTTGATTTTAAGTACATTGACCACCGCCAAATACCTTCCGGTACGGATATTCTTTGAAAGAATCCACTTTTTGGAAAAGTCTGAAAATTACCTTTTTATATTCTATTTGAATTTCCTTGTCGCCGCTATTTTTCTGTTCCTATCCACGGTGGCAAGCATCCTGGGGTGGCAGTTGTTGAACGGGGTTCCTATACTGCTCGCCTTCTTTTATTTTTATTATTTCATCCTTGCCAGTCTGGGGAAATACTTTTTCGTGGCACGGAAAAAAAAATTGCTCAATACCCGCAGCTATCGCATTTTTATGGCCCTGGGGTTTATTTTCATCGTCCTGGTCATTATTACCAACTGCACCAATACCGAAGTCACCGTACACGAACTCGATTTTGTAAAAAACACAAAAACCGAAATACCCGAAGCCGTTTTTCTCGATAGCCTACGGGCAAAAAACGACAACACCCTTTTCTTCATTGCCTCGCACGGGGGCGGATTAAAAGCCAATGTCTGGACGCTGAACGTACTGAATAAACTGCAGTCAAAAACCAAGGGAAAGCTTCTAAAACAGAGTATCGCCATGTCGGGCGCATCGGGCGGCTCTTTGGGCTTGGCGCTCTACACCGGACTTTTCAGGGAAGATGCGCTGGACACACTGAACATCAAAAAAAAGATCGATTCGCTGGCCAAACAAAATTACACTTCCCTCGACCTCACCTTGACCTTTGGGCTTGATACCTATAGAAAACTTTGGCCGTTTAGCCAACGTATCGGCCTGCGGGACCGCCCGTATTACGCCATGATAAAGTATCAAAACAGCATTCAGAACACGCCTTCAAAGCAGCTTTCCAAAATTTCGTTTCGCGATTACTGGAAAGAAGCTTTTTTGAAAGATGGCTATTTTCCATCGTTGATAATGAACACCGCGGGCCAAAAAGGAAATCGCGGCATTCTGTGGTCTGTAAAACAGAGGGATTTTAACGCCATTTTTCCTTACGCCGAAAATCTGGCCGATCTGGCCGGCCACATGACCCTGCCCTATTACCAGGCCGTTTCCACCACCAACCGTTTTCCGGTTTTTAGCCCTGCGGCCAAAATAAAGGGTCACGGCCATTTTATAGACGCCGGCGCCATCGACAACAGCGGGCTGTTGGGCTGTCTGGACCTTCACCACTATTTACTCCGCAACCAGGTGTTGGGCGATAAGCAGATAGCTTATGTTGAAATAATCAATAGCAAAAGTTTGTATATCAATTATTTGGTTGAAAAATTTAAAAAAGAAAACAAACTTCTGCACATCCACAAAAACGAAAACGAATCGGATAATATCATCGTTGACCTGGAGACGGGGCTCAATCTTGACAAGATCCCCAATTACCTCAGCGACTATTTGACCAATTGGGAAGAAGCCGCCGATGGAAAACTGCGCTATTTCAAGATCTTTATGCCCCACAAAGTTTCAATTGACGATGTGGAAGCTTTTTTTAAGGGCACTATCACCAACCCCAATACCCGCCAAAAGCTGGAAGTTTTTTTGGAAAAGGAAAATCAAATTATTCTTTCCTTGACCGAAAAGCCCAACAAGACATTTTTTGACCCCTGGGAATTTTACGAACCCACGCTCTCGCGGCATCTGAGCAGAAGTAGTCTAAACTACATTGACGCCATTTTAAAACATCCTTTGCTAAAAAAGCAATTTTCAGAAATTGAAAAGCTCATCAACACAAAAGCCGTGGAAAAAAACAAAAATCCCGAGATGGCCTTTTAAAATATCCAAACATGACAAACGCCGCTGAAAGAGAACTCCGCACAATCTTCACCTTTTTAAAAACCATCATTTCATGGCGTATAAAAAATGATGCCGGCAATTTTGAAACCGAAGCTCCCACGTTGGATTTAAAAGAGCTGGAGAAATCAAAATTGGGAGAATTTTTAAAAAATGAAAACCTTTCGCAAGCCGAAGTAGTGATACTCCTTTTGGCCCTCACCCCTTCCCTCAACCCTTCCCTCTTGCTGGATACGGTTGCCACGGAGTTTCCAAAAGGCACCGATTTTGTGCAGTTTGGTGGCGTAAAAGGACAGAACCATCGCGGTATATTGCCCACGGGCGAAACCGTTCAGTTTATTTTGGGCGGCACCCATATTGGCAAACGCATAGAGTGCATGGATTTTTTTTCGGAAGCCCATCGCTTCCATAAAGAAGATATATTGTATTTGGAAGATGTCCCTTCCAGCGAGCCGCCTATGAGCGGAAAATTGGTGCTTTTTCCCGAAATACTTTTTAAATTGACCACCGGCGAGGTGCCTTTGCCCAAATTGAGCACCCAATTTCCCGCCGAAAAACTGGAAACCCAGTTGGAATGGAACGATTTGATTTTAAGCCAAAAAACCCTCCAACACATCAAGGAATTGGAAATGTGGCTGCAGCAAAACGACACCCTGTTTAAAGATTGGGGCATGGACAAACGGTTGAAAGCAGGTTACCGCGTGCTTTTCCATGGGCCGGCAGGTACCGGAAAAACCCTCACCGCAAGTCTTTTGGGGAAATATACCAATAGACCCGTTTATA
>CAYSLM010000126.1:0-6451 GCA_964431895.1 uncultured Aequorivita sp. | reverse complement strand
ATCAAAGAAACCCCACGAAAACTCCCTCTGCCCCAACGGGCACACGGTAGGGCCGGGGTCAATTTTCGTGGGGTTTCGGCTGACAAAGACGAATGGCGGGGAAGGAAGAAATCCCAAACCCGCCTGCCGCACGGGCAAGTTCCAAACAAAAGCCTATGGCCAACAAACTAAAGACTACCGACTAAAGACTAACGACTACAGACTACAGACAACCACCTACAGCCAAAAAAACCTTTTCGGATTTAGTCTCCCCCACTCATCATCCCTGCTTTCCCTTTCAATTATAAAACGTATTTTTAAACAATAAAAATAACCTTACCTTTAAAAACTATGGAAACCTCAATCTTTAAAACCTTTACAAACACTATTAAACACTGGTACATTCCCCTGCTCGTGGGCATTTTCTTTGTCGTAGTGGGCCTGGTGGTGTTTAGCTCCCCCACGGGCTCGCTATTGGCCCTATCCCTGTTGTTTGCGCTCTCCTTTTTGCTGGGCGGCATTTCGGAAAGCCTCTTTGCCCTGGCAAACCGGGACCGGATAGACTCCTGGGGCTGGTCCCTGGCCTTTGGCATCGTCACTTTGATCGTGGGGGTTTTGCTGTTGCTAAATCCGGCCCTCTCCATCACCGTGCTGGCCTTTTATATCGGTTTTATCATACTTTTCCGCTCCATCGCCACCATTGGCTTTGCCTTCGACCTTAAAAAGTATGGCAGCAAAAACTGGGGCGCCCTCTTGTTGCTGGGCATCATTGGGGCCATTCTGGCTTTCCTCCTTATTTGGAATCCGCTTTTCGCCGGCCTGGGCGTTGTGGTCTTGGTGGCCCTGAGTTTCCTGTTTGCGGGCCTGTTCAGTATTCTCCTGGCCTTTCAGTTGCGGAAATTGCACCACTCGGCCAAAAGAATTTCCCCACATTTAAAGGAAAGATATGAGACGCTGATGCGGGAAATCCGCGACGAATGGGACGATTGATGGAAAATAAAACACCTTCCTTCGGGCCCCAAGGGTATTGAAGTGCAAACGCAGCTACACATGAACTGGATCCTCTTAGGCGAAATCGCTTACCTTCTCTTGGTCATCGTCGTCATCTTCCGGGTGCTGTATGACACCCGCAGCAGTACCAAAGCCTTGGCCTACATCCTGTTTATTGTCTTTGTACCCTTTATCGGGATGGTCTTCTATTTTTCCTTCGGAATAAACTACAGAAAGCGGAAACTTTACTCCAAAAAAATATCGGAAGACCAGACCCTTCGACAACGCATAAGGGAAAAGATAGATACCTATTCCGATGCCATCCGCCATTCGGGCCTAATCCCCCAGAAAAGCGGCACCTTGGCCGAATTTGTACGCCGGGCCGGGCACAGTCCGCTTACGGCCAACAATGAGGTGAAACTATTGCTCAATGGGGAGCAAAAGTTTCCGGAATTGTTACGTGAACTCGAAAAAGCCACCGCCCACATCCATATAGGGTATTATATCTATGAAGATGACATTACCGGCAAGCAGCTGGCCGAGATCCTGATCAAAAAAGCAAGGCAAGGCGTGGAGGTAAGGTTTATGTACGATGACTTTGGGAGCCGTGGCCTGCGGAAACCATTTCTCGCAAACCTGCAAAGGGCAGGCGTACAGACGGCTCCGTTCTATAAAATAAAATGGTATGCCTTTGCCAATAGGATGAACTATAGAAACCACAGAAAAATAATAGTGATAGATGGCAAGGTGGGGTTTGTTGGGGGCATCAATATAAGCGACCGATACCGAAACGATCTGCAAAAGGAAAACCATCTGTTTTGGCGTGATACCCATTTAATGGTCAAGGGGCAGGCCACGGCCTATCTGCAATATTTGTTTATGGGCGACTGGAATTTTTGCAGCCAAGCCCCTTTTGCCTATTCCGAAGCCTATTATATAGACAGGACGGCGCAGGAAACCATCGCCGCCGAAGTAGTCCAGATTGCGGCCTCGGGACCAGACAGCAGGCAACCGGTTATTTTCTATTCCCTGTTGGAAGCCATCAATTCGGCCAAAAAGCGCATCTATATCACCAGCCCCTATTTTATTCCCGACGAAAGCCTGATGGATGCGCTGCTCATCGCCATCCAGGGCGGCCTGGATGTCAGGATCCTGATCCCGGGCGTTTCCGATTCCAAATTGGTCAATCTCGCGGCCAATGCCTATTATTCGGAACTGCTCGCGGTGGGGGCAAAAATCTACCAATACCGAAAGGGGTTTGTACACGCCAAGACCATGGTAATTGACGATGATCTCGCCATTATAGGTTCGGCCAATATGGACTACCGAAGCTTTGACCTCAACTTTGAGGTAAACGCCTTGGTATATGGCAAAAACATCGCGACACAACTAGCCCAGGCCTTTGAGGACGACCTACGGCAATCTGCCCAGATCGATGCGGAAAGCTGGTTGCAAAGGCCGCAATACATCCACCTATGGGAAAGGGCGGTGCGCCTGCTCTCGCCTTTTCTGTAGCATTCCCTTAAGGGAAACAAAAAACCACCTGGCTTAAGGGAGCATTTCGGGGAACCCAATTTCCGAAAAATTCCTTCCCTAAGTATAAACTCCTACGGAAACGTATCTCCTCCCTACAATTATAACTGACTTATATCATTGCAGTTGATGTTTTACCGTGGTATCTTTACTACAAATGCCATACATATAAATGGCGAGCATTCCCGCCCATAGTTGAACCTAAAATATATTGAAATATGAAAAAAGTCATCTTACCCACCGATTTTTCCGAAAACGCCTATAACGCCAGCAAATATGCCGTACAGTTATTTAAGGATATGGAAACAACCTTCTACCTGCTGCACACCTATACCCCACCCATCTTTCAGGTGGAATATGTGCTGCAAAGCCCGAGCAAGGCGAGCCCTGAGGATTCCTATAAAATGAAGGCCTTGGAACAATTGAGGGCCCTAAAGGAGCGCTTGCAAAAGGAATTTGATAACCCACGCCACACTTTTGTGACCTATGCCGATTTTAACACCCTGCCCGATGACATAAATATTATAACCAAGCGGGAAAAGGCCGATCTGGTGGTTATGGGAACCCAAGGCGCCACAAACGCTGCCGAGATCCTTTTTGGCACCCATACCACCCAGGTGATAAACAAGGCCCTCTGTGCGGTGATTGCCGTGCCTTCCGATTATCAATATGAAGCTCCCACAAACATGCTATTCCCCACCGATTATGAAATTGATTATAGGCAGGAACAGTTGCAGCTCCTTCTAGACCTGGCAAAACGCCATGAGGCAACCGTGGATGTACTGCATATAAGCACGGGGCCCGCCCTTTCTGAAGCTAAGACCAAAAACAAACAAAAGCTGGAAACCCTACTTGCCCCAGTGCGCCATGCCTTCCACGAACTGCCCGACCAGGGGGTAATTGAGGGCATCAATCAGTTTCAGGAGCAAATGACAGGCAACCTATTGGCCATGGTGCGCAACAAGCACACCTTTTTTGAGCGTTTGTTTGTGGAACCGATTATCAAAAAAATTGGCCTGAACCTCACTATTCCCTTTATGGTAATGCCCCATTACAGGGAATAGGCGTTATTCTGGAAGAAGGAAAGATCCCGCCGGCACGGGCATCCCGCCCGTGCCTATCGCAAGCGTGAAAAAGACACCTCACGAGCTTGCATTGGTCTTGTTCCCTTGCCAGAATTGATATTATTTTCCAAATCAGCAACTCCCATGCATTTTTTCCCTCCTTCCCTATAAACCCCCTTCCAAAAGTTCTATTTCATGTAACTTGCAGCTCCATTAAAGCAAAATACTATGCAAGACACCCCCCTGCTCGATTATATAGAGAAAGTAATAACCAATATGCCCGCCGATTGGCTACAGCTTACCACCCACCGGCTGGATATCTATGAGGAAAGCCTGGCCAAGACCCAGTTTTTGGAGCAGTTTGAGGCTTTGTACCAGGCAGGGCAGGCCTATACTGCCGCCCTGAAGAAACTGCCCACCGCCTATGATTACATCCGCTTGGGGCACCCGCTTTCTTCGGTGCTGGAATGGGCCCTTGCCAACATGAACCAGCTGCCCGCGGAAAACCTGATCAGCTTTGCCTCCAACACCGCCCCCATCCTGGCCATCCTCCGGAAAAATCTGTTGGATAAAAAAAACACCCGCATCCTTTATACCGAGGCCCTGCCCCCTACCTTTGATGCCCAACTGATCCGGGAGGTATATGGCTATCATTTTGAATTGGAAAAGTGTGATACCCCCGCTTCCCTACCCGAATTTGATGGGAGTACCATCCTCCTTTCCCAAGATCCTGAAATCGGCAGGCTGCCCCTTGCCCCCCAGCTCGACTTTGTTATCACCCTTTACGGAAGTCTGGGCAGCATTATAGCCGTACAGGGCGAAAAAAACCAGGCCTACATACCCGAAATACAGCATGTGCGCCGGCGGGAGACCATCGCCATGACCCCCGCCCATTGCCTAATGGCCCTAAAGGCCCTCGTGGCCCAAAGGCCCGTACTGCCCCCACACCCCAATGCGGAGGCCAAAAGGAAGGTACTGGATACCGTAAAAAATATTACCGCCGCCCCTACGGCTCCACTGGTGGCTTCCAGCGGCCTGTCAATACAATACGCCATTATGATGGGGCTTATCCACCACGCCCTGCAAGAACACCCTGGCCAGCCCATCCAATTCCTGGTGCCGCCCAACTGCTATGGCGGTACCAACGACCAGGCCCGCCGGGTGGCGGCCTGCCTGGAGCAGGTAAGCATAGTCGATTTGCCCGTGGATGGCGAAAACGAGATGGTACGGAGCATTGACACGGCCTTGGAAAAAGCCGCCGCCGCAGCCGCCGTGCCCTACATCATTGCCGAAATTCCCACCAACCCCCGGGTGGAAGTGCCAGACCTGCAGGCCCTAAAGGCCGTGTTGGGCAAGACACGCCACACCGCTGCGGGCCAGCCCGCTATTGAGCCGGTGTTTATCCTTGACCAGACCTTCTGCCCCAATTACCGCTTTTTGGGCGAGGGCGACATCCTTTCCACCGTACGGGCCATCTCCTATGTGAGCGGCTCCAAATTTCCCAGTGGCGGCCAATGTACTGCCGGCTATGCCGTGGGCAATAGACTTACCCACGAGCTCATGGACAAGATAGCCGTGCACCTCACCCTATGCGACAACGAGGCCACGCCCCTGCAATATGAAATCCTGGCCCAGCAACTGCCCTCCATGAACCAACGCATAAGGGAGGCCTATGAAAATACGCGGGAGTTTGTAAACTTTATCAGGGAAACCCTGCCGGAAGCAAAAATCAATTTTGTTTCGGAACAGCTGGCCGCCCAAGGGTTTACCCCCTCGGTGTTTTCATTGGACCTGCCCACCAAGGGTAACACGGCCGAGGAAAGGGAAGCCTATAAACGCGCCCTTAACCTAAAGCTCATCAAGCTGATGATAGCCGAAATCCCCAAGGAGAGCAAGTATTGCGTGAGCTACGGCCAGCTCAAGGGCTGTTACTGGACCATCCCCGCCACCAGCACCCAGGGCACCACCCAGGAGGGCGACAAGGATTATATAGTGCGCGCCTCCCTTTCGGGGAATATGGACCTGGATAGGCACAAAAAGGTGTTTTTGAAATTTGTGGAAGGGCTTTGAGGGGGCGGGAAATGGGAAAACGATTGCTTTTCCCTATTTCCCTCGCCGGTTTAGTATTTTACCGCCTTCCTCCCCCACCCAAGATAGTTCCAAATATCGTTGATTGGCCCCGTTTTCTGACGGGTAAATCTTTCCCTTTAGGCATAAAAGGTTAAAATAAGTACAAAAAATACCCCAAAAAGCGTATTTCGCAAGCTCGGGGCACCCCTTATTTTTGAGCGATGTAAACCGCCAATTATGTTTAAAAAGATCATTTTTCCGCTCCTGCTGATTATTCCACAATTTGTTCTCTTTGCCCAACAAACCCATAAATTGGGTATGCTCTTAGATGCCTCTGAAAAAACCTATTTGTTTTTAAGGGAAGTCGGGAAATCGAATTACCTGAAATTTGGCATTCGCGGCAACACCATCACCCTCTTTGTTGACAACTATATACTAAAGTCCGGAAAAGAATATCAGTGGGCCATATCCCATAAATTATTTCCGGATTTGGAAGCCATAAAAAAACATCAATTTAAAATTCTTACAGAAAACGACTACAATATTCTATTGCAGAAACATGACCAGTTCATCAAAAGCCTGGTAGCCCTCGGTAAAGATGGCGCGACTTGAAATCGATGCTCTTAAACAACTATGCCAATTTGTCAAAAGTAGAGTGATAATGCCAAGCTGTTCGGGTGAAGAGGTAGCTGCCCCGCCGCAGGAAAGGGCAGTTTACTTTGGTCCTCCGAATTTTTTATTATTGGGCGGCTTCTAGCGGTGGCACCTGCCTTTAATCATTCAAGGTCCAAATTAGGGCTTTCTCCTTTGTGGCC
>CAYSLM010000125.1:0-6696 GCA_964431895.1 uncultured Aequorivita sp. | reverse complement strand
AATTCCAGTTGGTTGGTTTTGGCAGCCAGATGGTATAGCGTATTGCCATCGGCCTGCGTGACATCCATGGGCACCCGGATCTTTTGGAGGATGCGCAATTTCATATCGAAACCATCCATTTTTTCCGGATGGAAACCCGACACCAAATAATAAGCGAGATTGTTGCCAGCGGCATCCTTGGTCGAGGCGTCACTTCCTTTTTCTATCAAAAACTCCACAACATCAGGGCTGTTGTTTTCCACAGCAAGCATCAAGGCCGTTTGGCCTTTGGCATTGCTGCTTTTTATATCGCCACCGCGGCTTTCAAGCAGTTTCACGACGGCCAATTCATTGCGAGCGGCGGCATTCAAAAACGGGGTGTCGCCATCGGCATCTTTTTGGTTTACGTTTGCCCCTGAAGTTAGGAAGAGATTAAAAATAGCGGGATCGGTTGCGCGGTAAGACAGGTGATGAAGTGGGGTGACCCCAGATTGGGTGACCACGTTGGGCTCAAGGCCAAGGTTTTTAAGATAATTAAAAACTTCTATGGAATTTTGTTTTCCACGAGTGCCCTGGGCCGCAAAAATAAACGCATTGCCACCTTCGGCATTCCTCTTTTTTGGAACCAATCCCTTGCCTTCCAACAACTGTAAAAAGCCGATGTTTCCTCCCTTGGCCGCATAATTGAAGAGGCCATTGCCATGGGCATCGGTGGTTTGGGGGGAAAGTCCTTTCTCAGTAAAAAACTGCAGTTCCGTTTCACCTTCAAGATAGGGCGCAATCAACAATAACAGGTTGGTACCTTCGGCATCTGTGGTTTCGGCCAGGTTGGCGCCGTACTTTTCAAAGGTCTTATAAACTTCCCAGTTTTTTTGTCCGGTAGCCGCCGCAAAGGCAAGGGGAATATATCCGTGGCTATCGACAACGGTTTGTGAAGAGCCATTTTTCAAAAGATATTCCACCATCTCATTATTGCCGGCCATCGCGGCCCAGTGCAGATATATCCGGCTATCGTGGGTGCGCTTGTCCATTTCGTTGCCCTGAAGCGATAAAAGATAGGTGATTACCTCATTGTCCGCATTTCCCAAAAGGGCATAAATGGTACCGTCAAAACCATTACTGTTTAGGGCGGTGGCGTCGTGACCCTCGCCAATTTTCTCTTTTACCGTTTCCAGATCGGGATGGCTTTGCCAAAAACTACGCTCTAAAAAAACATTGTCCTTCTGGGCAACCAAAAGAAACGGAATCAAAAAAATAAAAACACTCAAAAAATTTCTCATAAAAAATGGTTTAATATCCTGCTTTCTGTTTTCGGAAATGCAAAAGTAAGCACTATTGCTATTTAGAACAAATAAAAATAAGGAATCGTGCTAAGATAGATATAGCAGTAGGCCAAGACGTGCAGAACACGAGCTAAGGTTAAGGTATCCATTTTTGGGTAATGTATGGCTGCAAAGATAATGCGGGCCATATTAAATTATGCCCCCAATCCCATTAAAAATTTCTTGGGCGTGGTGCCGAATTTCTTCTTAAAAGCCGCAATAAAATGACTTGCCGTGCTGTAGCCCACCTTCAGCCCCACCTCATTGACGTTGTGTCTTCCCGTGGCCAGAAGCTGGCGGGCCACTTCCATTTTATAATCAAACAGAAAGCTGAAGACCGAGTCACCGTAGATTTGCTTAAAACCTTCCTTCAATCTGTTTATAGGAAGGTTGATCTCATCGGCCAGTTCCTGTAGTGTTGGGGGTTCCGTCATGCGGGAAATGATAATCTGTTTTGCCTGTTTTATTTTGGAAATATTATCGCCATCGGCCAAAAAAGGGCACTGCTCCACATCGGCCTCGGCCGGCCGGTTAAAATATAGGCTGAGCAGTTCATATACCTTGGCCTTGAAATAAAGCGGCTTTATGGACGGATGCAGATTGTAATTCATCAACTGGTTAAGGACTATGGCTGTGGAAGGCGTAAAACCTCCATCCTTGTAATATTTTCGGTCTTTGTTTTCCTCGCTTAGAAAAGTGATGTATTCGGCCTCATTGGAGAAAAGTGCGTGAAATTTATCTATGGGGAGCAACACTGAAAGGACCCAAGAATGGGGCGCAAGCTCCAAATGGATGGGCAAATCACGCTGGGGGTTATACAGCAGCAGCGATTTGTCTTCCTCAATAGGCAGGGTATAGTTTCCTTGATTGAACAAAAACAAAGCAGAACCCTTTATGCAAAAATGAAACTGGATATAGGTAGCGTTCACTTCGCGCCTAAATACCTGGTTATCATCAAGTTCATTATTGAATTTAAGCACAAAAAACCCGGAGGAAATGGTCGTTTCCTCATAAAGACCCGATTTGATTTGCGATAAACCTTCAGCGACATTTTTTTGTTTTTCCATAATGTTTTGATAGCTGTTTTATTTAGACCCGTTCTAAATTAACTAATAGTCGAAAGCTTCCCAGAGCCCGAATTTAGGGGTTTAAAGTATGACAAATATCATATTTCCGCCAAATTTAACACCCAGCGACACAAAAGATACCGCTGGCGTTATTTATTGTGGAACGATGCCCTTACATTTGCTAATGTTTTATTAAAAAGACCCACGCAGACCAACTTTGGCTCCAAAAGCAAAAGTGGGCATTTTTTTATTTAAATACGTTTTTTGGATGAAAAACAATTTAAAGACCTATACCGGAGAAACATTGGAAGGGAAATTTTACGCCATCGGCCTCAACTACAAAAAGGCCGATGCCGAAATAAGAGGCAAGTTCAGCATTGCCGATGCCGCAAAAAAGAAAATCCTGGCCCAAGCCAAGGAAGACGGACTCCCCTCCCTTACCGTGATCTCTACCTGCAATCGCACCGAGCTTTATGGTTTTGCCCAGCATCCGTACCAACTCATCAAGTTACTGTGCCACCATACCAACGGGACGGTAGATGAATTTGAAAAGGTGGCCTATATCTATAAAAACCGAGATGCCGTATCGCACCTGTTTTCGGTGGGTACGGGGCTTGACAGCCAGATTTTGGGCGACTTCGAAATCATCAGCCAGTTGCGCAATGCTTTTCGCGAATCAAAAAAACATGACATCATTAATCCGTTTATGGAGCGGCTTGCCAATGCCGTAATCCAGGCCAGCAAGCGCATTAAGAATGAAACCGAAATATCATCTGGCGCTACCTCGGTGAGCTTTGCGGCCGTGCAGTACATTATGAATCACGTACCGCATATTTCCGACAAGAATATTTTGCTCTTCGGAACCGGGAAAATAGGCCGCAACACCTGCGAAAACCTGATAAAACACACCAAGAACGACCACATCACCCTGATAAACCGTACCAAGGAAAGGGCCGAAAAGGTAGCCGGCAAGTTTAACCTCATCGTTAAGGATTATGCCGATATCCAAAGCGAAATATCACAGGCCGACGTGCTCATCGTGGCCACCGGCGCACAGCAACCTACCATTTCCAAAGAACTTTTATACCTGAAAAGACCCCTGCTCATTCTAGATCTATCCATTCCAAAAAACGTGTCGGAAGACGTACTGGAAAATGACTTTGTCACCCTGGTCCATATGGACGACCTCGCCGCGCTAACCGACCAAACCCTGGAACAACGTGCGGCCCAGCTTCCCAAGGCAAAAAAGATAATCGCAGCGATTGAAAGGGATTTTAATCAATGGGCAGACAACCGCAAGTTTGCGCCTACCATCAAGGCCTTAAAAAACAAATTGGCCGAGATCAAAGCCGGGGAAATAGACTATCAGCGCAAAAAGATTGACGGCTTCAACGAAGAGCAGGCCCAAATAATCAGCGACCGCCTTATCCAAAAAATAACCACACATTTCGCCAACCACTTAAAGGGCGAGGAAGGTTCGGCCGAAAGCATAGAGCTCATCCGCAGGGTCTTCCAACTTGAAACTGCCTAACCTTGGAAAAAACAATTCGCATTGGCACCCGCGACAGTGAACTCGCACTCTGGCAAGCCAACACCGTAAAGACAAAACTGGAGGCTTTGGGATACCGCACCCAGTTGGTTCCCGTAAAGTCTGAAGGCGATTTGGTGCTGGACAAACCCCTGTACGAAATGGGCATCACCGGTATCTTCACCAAGACCCTCGATGTGGCCATGCTCACCGGCAAGGTTGATATCGCCGTCCACAGTATGAAAGATGTGCCCACGCTATTGCCAAAAGGCATCGTCCAGACGGCGGTGCTGGAGCGGGCCTCCTCCACCGATCTCTTGGTAAGCACCGAGGAAATAGACTATGAAAACCCCTGCACCATTGCCACCGGAAGCCTCCGCCGCAAGGCCCAATGGCTGCACCGCTATCCGCACCATAAGGTGGTAGATCTGCGCGGAAATGTGAATACACGGCTGCAAAAACTAAAAAACAACAATTGGCAAGGGGCCATTTTTGCCGAAGCTGGCCTGGAACGCTTGGGATTTTTAAAGGACAACATCATAAAAAATCCATCCTTTGAGGGGACTGCCGAGGCTTTGGACTGGATGCTGCCCGCCCCGGCCCAAGGTGCCATGGTAGTGGCGGCCCTTGAAAACGAGACCTTTACGCGCCAGGCCACCTCAAGGTTGAACCAAGCCGAAGCCGAAATATGCACCCAGATAGAACGCGACTTTTTGCGAACCCTGGAAGGCGGCTGTACCGCACCCATCGGTGCCTCGGCTAAGTTTATGGCCGATGGCATCCGCTTTAGGGGCTGTCTATTTTCGCTGGACGGAAAGAAAAAACTCGAGATTGAAAAAACCATTTCAAAAGATGAATACGCCAATTTCGGACGCGAATGCGCTTCCTATATATTACAAAATGGCGGAAATGAAATGATGGCGCAGATCAAGACGCAGATCAAAAAATGATTCTATAGAAACTATTTAAATGAAAAGCGTTCTTTCCACAAAAAAATTGAGCCTCTCCCAAACCGAATTGTTGCTGAACGCCGGCCTTTCCTTGGTGCAGTACGATGCCATAAAAATTGAATCTCTTCCTTTTGAAGTTCCATCAGGAGTAAAGAATGCCATTATCACCAGCCAGAACGCGGTTCGATCCATTTTGAATTCAGAATTCAAAATTCAGAATTGCTTTTGTGTAGGCGAAAAGACAAAGGCTTTTTTGGAGGAAAACGGGTTCCGGGTAATCAAAATGGCCGAATACGCCGCTGAATTGGCAGATTATTTAGTGAACAACAACCAGAATGACAGCTTTCATTTTTTCTGCGGAAACATCAGAAGCGATGAAATTCCCGCGCGGTTGAAGGAAAACAATATCGCCTTGCGCGAAATTGAAGTATATAAAACCACTTTAAATCCAAAAAAATTCGAAAGACAATTTGATGCCATTTTGTTTTTCAGCCCCAGTGGGGTAAAAAGCTTTGTTGCGGAAAATACGTTGGGCCGTAGCCTGACCGTTTGTATTGGTACAACCACAGCTTCCGAAGCGAAAAAACATACCGAAAAGGTAGCCATTGCCAACGCCACTTCCGTGGAAAGCGTGATTGCCAAAGCGGTTAAAATATTGAAATAAAAATCAAACCCCACCGGTTTCCGAAACCTGTGGGGTTTGGAAAGAACAGATGACCAAAATGATAAAAAACGATCTATTTCTAAAAGCCCTTCGCGGGGAAACCGTAAAAAGGCCGCCGGTTTGGATGATGCGCCAAGCCGGAAGATATTTACCTGAATTTCAGGAGATAAAAGCAAAATATGATTTCTTTACCCGTTGCCAGACGCCCGAGCTGGCCAGTGAAATCACCGTGCAGCCCATCCGCAGGTACGGGATGGACGCCGCCATTTTGTTTAGCGATATTTTGGTCATTCCGCAGGCCATGAACATCCACGTAGAGATGAAACCGGGAATTGGCCCTTGGGTGCCAGAGCCTATCCGTTCGGCCAAGGACCTGGACCGGGTGATTGTGCCCCACATCAATGAAACCCTCGGTTATGTGATGGAGGCCATCAAAATGACCAAGGAAAAGCTCAACGATGAAATCCCCTTGATCGGTTTTGCGGGCAGTCCGTGGACCATCCTGTGCTATTGCGTGCAGGGGCAGGGTAGCAAAAATTTTGATCTGGCAAAACAGTTCTGCTTTACCCAACCCGAAGCGGCCCACCAATTGCTTCAAAAAATCACCGATACCACCATTCTTTATTTAAAGAAAAAAGTGAAAAATGGCGTGAATGCCGTACAAATATTCGATAGTTGGGGCGGCATGCTCTCGCCTACGGATTATCAGGAATTCAGTTGGCAATACATTCAACAGATCATTGATGCCCTAAAGGAAGAAACCTACGTGATTGCCTTTGGAAAGGGTTGTTGGTTTGCTTTGGAAACCATGGCAAGGAGCGGCGCCTCGGCCTTGGGGGTAGATTGGACTTGTTCGCCCAAAAATGCCCGGTATTTGACTGGCGGAAAGATTACGCTCCAAGGTAATTTTGATCCAACGCGGCTTTTCAGCCCCCCTTCCGAAATAAAAAAGATGGTAAAGCAAATGATTGATGAATTTGGCAAGGACCGCTATATCGTTAATCTGGGCCACGGCATTTTGCCCAATATTCCCCTGGAAAATGCGGGCGCCTTTATTGAAGCAGTAAAGGAATACAAACAAGGATAATGCTTTGGCGGATAGTAGGAAACCTGGATTTTAAGCAGCTTTTTAGCCTGCTTTGGATGTTTCTTAAAAATCCGCTCTATGCCCTTCCCACGGTTTTGG
>CAYSLM010000124.1:0-6739 GCA_964431895.1 uncultured Aequorivita sp. | reverse complement strand
AAATAAAGAAACTTCCGCGGAATTGAAATTAACGGGCCTTATTCCGCCAGGTCGATAATGGCCTGGACTGTTTCCTTGTTGTTCACGCCCAGCCCTTCCTGCTGGTGTACCAGTTCGCCCTCTTGGTTAAAAACGCTTATGATGTTTGAGTGCGAAAAATCCATAGGGGAGATCTGTTTGTAGTTTACTGCCAAAACGGCCGCAAACTCACGGGTATCGGCTTCGGTGCCGCGCAGAAATAGCCATTTGTCATCCTCCATTTGGTTCTCCTTGGCAAAATCTCTTAGGCGTTCGGGAGTGTCTGTTTCCGGATCAATGCTTACAAAAACATACTGGACATCGTCTTTTTTGTTTTGGGGGATCTGTTTTTCAATATTCCGCATATCGGCCACCAAGCGTGGGCAGGCGGCTTTGCAGGAAGTGTAGATCATGACCATGGCGATCACCTTTCCCTTTAGGTCTTTCAATTCTATCTCATTGCCGTCCTGGGTAGTCCAGTGTGAGGGAAGGTTGTAAATAGACAATTCGGGAAAGGAGCCCTCTTCGTTTTCAATAGCGGCTGTTTCCGGGTTTTCCGCAACATTTTTCTCTTCGGAATTTTTACAGGAAAACATTAGTAGTAGCATCAAAAACAGATACATCAATTTTTTCATCGCATTGTTTTTTTTTTTATTAATTCTCAAGATCCTTGGCACATCTAAAGCCGAGGTTCTGTGAGGAATAACGAGCCTTCATACTGCCTCGGAAGGCATAGCGCATAAAAGCGGCATAATTCATAAGGTCTGAGGCGCCAATGGCCGCACTTCCGCAGAAAAGATTGATGTCTTTGTCAACATCCTTTCGCGATTCACCGGAAATAAGGACCGAATTGAAATCGAGCGTCCATTCCCAAACCAGGCCGTGTAGGTCATAAATGCCGTAGTAGTTCTTAAAGGTTTCCCCGATGGGGTGCTTGTAGGTCTTTGGGGTTTCGTACCAGTTCAAGATGTATTGATTGTATGACTCAATCTTTCGGGCATCGGGCACGTTTTCATTGGCCATGGCTGCAAATTCCCATTCATCCATGGTAGGAAGTCGCTTGCCTTGGCATTCACAATATTTTTTGGCCGCAAACCAGGACACACTTGTTACGGGGGCATTGGGCAGCCCGCTGTATTCGGTATCAGACTTCCAATTGGCAAGGTAGCTTTTGTCGGTAAACAGGGCTTTGGCCTTGCTTTTCTGCCATTGCGGATTTTCCTTTACAAACTCCAGATATTCGGCATTGGTCACTGGGTAAACGTCCAACAAAAACGGATCTACCTGTACCGCTTGGTCTTCGGCACCGTAAAGGGGAAGATAGACGCCGCCCTTGACCACGGCCATGTTGTTTTGGGCTGTTATCTGGCCAAACAACATAAATAGACCAAGGAAAAGGGCGGTGCTATATAAATTTAACTGTTTCAACTTTCTTATTGGTTTCTAACAGCTTCGACCATTTGTGGGGTAACTTCTTTCTTGCTGTTGTCCCAGCTGTTGTACACATAGTTGAGTACGTTGGCCACTTCTTCATCAGAAAGCGCCTGGGCGGTCATCACGCTGTTATATTTTTTGCCGTTTACCGTAATTTCGCCTGTTAGACCGTGCAGTACAATATCGATGGCACGGTTTACGTCGGCATTTAGGTAATCAGAGTTTGCCAGGGGAGGGAAAGCACCTTCTATACCTTGGCCGTTGGCCTGGTGACAGGCAATACAGGTGCGGCCATAGATGTCTTTACCAAACTTGATGCTCTCTTCCAGGCTTACGGCTTTGACTTCTTCCTTAGGCTTTTTTGAGCCCGGCATAGATTGTATCACGCCACCTTCGGGAAGGTAGATATCATCGCGTATCTCACCGGAATAGATGGTCTTGTCTTCTTCGCCCTCAACTTTTAACATAGCCAATGCCCCTTTGTTAAAGGCTCGGAAAATGGAGTGGTCAACCAAGATGAAAGTTCCGGGCACGTCAACCTTAAACTCAACAATGGCCGCACCACCTGCGGGGATGAGGGTGGTTTGGATGTTTTCGCTCACGGCTTCTCCGCCCTCGATATGGACACGGTCAAAGATCTCACCAATTACGTGGAAGGACGACACCAGGTTGGGCCCGCCGTTACCAACAAACAGACGAACCGTTTCGCCCACTTTGGCAGTAATTGCGTTATCGCCCGTCATAGCACCTACGTGACCATTGAACACCACATAATCTGGGTTTTCATTAATGGCCTTTTGCATATCAAATGCCTGTAGGCCGCGATCGCCAAAATTACCTTCGGTGTAAAAGTCGCCCTGCATCACGTAGTATTCCTTATCAACCGGAGGGAGCCCGCCTTCAGGTTCAACCAAGATGAGCCCGTACATACCGTTGGCAATGTGCATACCTACGGGTGCCGTAGCACAGTGGTAAACATAAAGGCCCGGATTCAAAACCTTAAAGGAGAATACCTTTTCGTGGCCCGGGGCTACAAAGGAAGATTCAGCACCACCACCGGGGCCGTTTACGGCGTGAAGGTCAATGTTATGGGGCAGTTTGTTGTCGGGGTGGTTTTTAAGGTGAAATTCTACCTCGTCGCCCACACGGGTCCTGATAAAACTACCGGGAACCGTTCCCCCAAAGGTCCAGTAAATATATTTAACGCCACTGGTCATTTCGCCTTCGCGTTCCTGAATCTCAAGATCGACGATCAGCTTTTTGGCCATTCGCTTCCCAACTGGGGTAGGAACGTGGGGCGGGGCGGTAAGTTCGGCAATCATTTCCTGGTTTACGGGAATGTCTGCCGTATCCTCATATTTTTTGGAGGATTGGTCGTTGACGCAGCCCACCAGCATGGCGGTCACCACTAGACCTAAGAGTGTCTTGGTAAAAAGATGGTTTTTGAGTGTGAAATTCATTTGTGTGCGGATTTTAAAGTTGATGTTTCTTTATTGATTGTTTTCTTTTGGTTGCCATTTTATCAAATTGGGATCAATGGTAATCATTACCCAGGCCCAATTATTGGTATTATCGTCAAAGTTATTTTTTACGATTTTGATGCCTTCGGAAGCGAAATAATGCGAATATCCTGCTTGAAGGGAAGCAAATTCAGTCAATCTATGCGAAGTTACTAAATCCAACTCTATTCCCAAATCTTTCGAGACACCATCTTCCACTTTCGCCGCGGCAAAAAATTGGTGTACGGCAGCCGCAATATTGAATTTTTTGTTGAAGGCATACTTCACCTTTCCGTACAGATCGGTAAGCCCTACATTGTTTATATGGTTGCCCACGTAATAATAATCCATAAACCCATTGAATTTGTGGTTCGTTCCATATAAGGGGTTGAAGGCGTGGTTCTTCCCATCTTGTGGCATTCCGTAGTCGTTTCCGCTTTGCAGTTCGCCGCCCAGTGCAAAATTTAGGCTGGGCAAGGCCATATATTCGGCCTCGGCAGAAAGGAGATACGCTTCCAGGTCATTGTTGGCCACGTCCTTTCCGAATTGGCAATACAGATTTGATGCAAATTTGAAGTGGCTTACCTTGGCGTTTAGATGAACTCCAGCGGTTTGGCTGTAGCGGGTATCGTTTTTTGAATCATCGGTTTCATCAATGTATTGCAGCCCATTATTCAGAAAAAGGAAACTGGCTGAAAGTTGTTGCCAGTCCTTGTGCAGCCATACATATTGTAGGCTCTTATAGGTTTGGGTGGTGAGCAGGTTGCCGGTCAGGGCTTCGGCATCTTGATTGTAAGCGGCGCCCAAATGAAGTTTTAAATATTCGGGCTCAAATTTTACAAGGGCTGCATCATGGCTACGGCCTTGTTGGGCCCAGCCTACATTGCCCAGGAACCGCTGGTCATCATACACCAGCTCTTGGCGGCCTATTTTTAAGGCCAAATTGGGAGCCAAAAGCAGCTGGCCCCATGCTTGATGGAGGGATAGGCCGTTGGCATCGGCAGTATTGAGTTGGGGTACGTCGCCCCAAACCCTTACATCCTGTGGGCTGATGTAGAGCTGAAGCTTTTCGGTTTTGTAGCCAAAATTCAGCCGGGTGCGCTGCGACACAAAAGCCGCGGGCTCCACCCCATCGGGAAAGAGCGTTTTATAGCCGTGGCGGTACTCAAAACGGGGCCGTAGTTCAGCATCTATGATGAATTGTGAATAAGCTTTGGGTGTCAATATGAGAAGAAGTAAAACAAAGACTCCTTTTGAGGCTTTCATAGCGATGGATTTTATTTCTGATACAAAGGTCATAATTGGTTTTGCGCTAAAATATGACCAAGGTCACAAAACGAAAAAAAAATAGATTTTTTTACACCGTCATCGAGAAGAGTTGGGTTTCGGGCTTGTTGCGCTGCAGAAGCACATCAAAGGCCATACAAACGTTTCTTACAAATGGCCGGCCCTTTTCGGTGATCTGGATTTCGGTTTCACGGATGTTTACCAATCCGTCTTCTTCCATTTCCCTTAATTTTAACAGGGCTTCGGGCAGTTCCTCAAATTGCATTTCGGTTTTTTCCCAGGAAGTGTGCAAACGGCACATCAGGTTGAGGATATGCCTGCGGATGGTCAGGTCTTCCGGGGTAAGGGTGTGGCCCCTATATATGGGTAGTAAGCCGTCGGCAACCAAGGCTTGGTATTCCTCAACATTTTTGACGTTTTGCCCAAAACTGTACCAGCTATCGCCAATAGCCGAAACGCCCAGGCCAACCATCAATTGGGTTTTGCTTTCGGTATAGCCCATAAAGTTTCGGTGCAGGCTTTTGCTTTCAACTGCTTTGTAAAGACTGTCAGATTTTAGGGCAAAATGGTCCATTCCTATTTCCACATAGCCGGCTGCTTCCAGCATTTGCTTTCCGGTTTCGTACATATCGCGTTTTTCGGCGGCACTGGGTAGGTCTTCCTCCTTAAAGCCGCGCTGGCCATTGCCCTTGATCCAGGGCACGTGGGCGTAACTGTAGAAGGCAATGCGGTCTGGCATCAACTCCTTTGTTTTTTCTACCGAATAGATTACGTGTTCCTTTTTCTGAAAGGGAAGGCCAAATATGATGTCGTGGCCCACAGAAGTGTAGCCAATGGCCCGGGCGGTTTCGGTCACGTTTTTCACATTTACAAAGGGCTGCAACCTATGGATGGCCAATTGCACGGTAGGGTTATAGTCCTGCACGCCGTAGCTTACTCGGGTAAATCCGCAGTCATAGAGGGTTTGCAGATGGTCTCCCTTGGTATTGTTGGGATGCCCCTCAAAACTGAAATTGGGGTTATCGGCCATAGTGGCGTGATGGAAAATTCCCTTAAGCAACAGCCGTAAGTTTTCGGCTGAGAAAAAAGTAGGGGTGCCGCCGCCAAGGTGAAGCTCCTTGATAACCGGCCGCTCGGGGAAGAGTTCCAGATACAGCTGCCACTCCTTGAGCACCGATTCCAAATAGGGCGTTTCCACCCCGTGGTTTTTGGTAATGCGCTTATTGCAGCCACAAAATGTACAGAGGCTCTCGCAAAAGGGCAGGTGTATATAGAGGCTGATGCCTTCGGAAGTATTGCTTTCCGAAAAACTTTGCGCCACGTGCTGCTTCCATTGTGCCAAGGAGAAGTGCGTATTGTCCCAATAGGGAACGGTGGGATAACTGGTATAGCGGGGCCCGGGCACGTTGTATTTTGTGATTAAACTATGTTGCATGGTTTTGAAAATCTTTGGAAGCAAAAATAAATACAATGGCGGCGCTATAATATGACCTAAATCATCTTCGGAAAAACGACAAAAGTAATTTAAATTTTAAAGTACGGTTGTTGGCGGAGCAAAACCCACAAGAGCAAATTGTCCTTAAAATCATCGCGTATTTTCACATAGGCAATACGCATTTGCGATTCCACCGTCTTGATGGAAATATTCAAGTGTTCTGCAATTTCCTGATATTTGAAGCCCTGCATCTTTAAATCGAGAATCTCGCGGCAG
The DNA here is from genome assembly GCA_964431895.1 of uncultured Aequorivita sp. Lineage (GTDB taxonomy): Bacteria > Bacteroidota > Bacteroidia > Flavobacteriales > Flavobacteriaceae > Aequorivita. The sequence continues at coordinate 790 of CAYSLM010000124.1, read as the reverse complement.
CGCGGCGGAAGGGTCTCGATAATTTTACGGAGCCGTGCCGTAGCCTCCTGCAGATCGTTTTCGGGCCTGCTTTCCTCTTCTTCCAGGGCCTGGTACTTCAATTCCTCCAATAGGCCCGATTGCCGGTTTTTCTGGCGCACGGTTTTTAAGAAGGAATGGTATCCCATTTTAAAAAGATAGCTCTTTGCTGAAGTGTGCACGGCAATCTGCTCCCTTTTGTTCCAAAATTTAACAAAAGCACAAAAGCTGGAGTACAATATTTTGACGGTGCCCTATGGAAAAACCTTTCAATTGAAACTCGCTGATGGGTCACATGTAGTGCTTAACGCGGGCACTAAGCTGAAGTATCCCGTATCCTTCCTTGGTGAAAACCGCACTGTTTTCCTTAACGGGGAAGCCTACTTTGAAGTAGCCGAAGACCCTGAACATCCCTTTATTGTGAGTACCGAAGATATGGACATTGAAGTGTTGGGCACCCAGTTCAATGTGACAAGTTATACCGATGACCAGAAGGCCTATGCCGTTTTGGTGGAAGGAAAAGTGGCCGCCCATAACAATTTGGCAACTTCCGAAACCAAGATCCTAAATCCTTCGGAGTTGGTATATTTTGATGGCCAAGCCTTGCAAACGCAAAAGGTAAACACTACAAAATACGTGGCATGGGTTCAGGGCCAATTGGTTTTTGTTGACGATTCCTTCAGCATAATAAAGAATAAACTGGAGCGTAAATACAACGTTAGGATTGTACATAATTATGATGACTTGGCCCAAATTTCCATAACGGCCACCT
>CAYSLM010000123.1:0-7023 GCA_964431895.1 uncultured Aequorivita sp. | reverse complement strand
TAGAGCACTGGTCTCCAAAACCAGGTGTCGGGAGTTCGAGTCTCTCAACCCGTGCCAAATTGAAATACTGAATCGCAGTGAGGTGAGTAGCCAGGCCCGGGGCAAAATGATGCCCCAGCCAGATAAGTCTCCAAATCATTGCAAGATGAAAATGGGTAGCAGGGCAAGGCAGCCCTCCCGAAAAATTCAGAAAATATTTTAATGAAAGGAAATGGGTGGCGGCAGGAAAAATTTTCTTGTGGCGCGCCAAAGGAAGAGGGAACGATAGAAGACCTAAGGCGAACAGCCAGACAGTGTTGACCAACTTCTGCTTCCGCAATCCTTCAGCTCATTTATAATACGCGCCAAGATGATAAACTACATTACAGAATCGTATAAAGAACTAAAAAACCACGTTACCTGGCCTAGCTGGGCAGAAGTGCAGAAGCTTACCGTAATTGTGGCCGCATTCTCTGTTGTACTGGCCTTGGCCGTTTGGGGAATCGATACCGTTTTCCACTGGATGGTGGATCAATATTTCATCTGGATCAAGTCGTAACCAATGACCGAAACAGCAAGTACAAAAAAGTGGTATGTAGTCCGTTCAGTAAGTGGACAGGAAAACAAAATCAAATCGTATATCGAAAATGAGATAAAACGGTTGGAGCTAGAGGACTATGTAGACCAGGTACTGGTGCCCACTGAAAAAGTAATACAGATCCGCAACGGAAAGAAAGTGAACAAAGAGCGCGTTTACTTTCCCGGGTATATCATGATACAGGCCAATTTGGGTGGGGAGATTCCCCATATCATAAAATCGATCAACGGGGTCATCGGCTTCTTGGGAGAGACCAAGGGCGGCGATCCGGTACCGCTTCGGCAATCTGAGGTTAACAGGATGCTGGGCAAGGTAGATGAGCTTTCCGTCAAGGACGACCATGTGAACATACCCTACACCGTTGGCGAGACCGTCAAGGTGATTGATGGGCCCTTCAATGGTTTCAACGGAACCGTAGAAAAGATAAATGAAGAAAAGCGCAAGCTCGAGGTAATGGTGAAGATCTTCGGAAGAAAAACACCGTTAGAATTGAGCTATATGCAAGTAGAAAAAGTATAATTGTTACGCTCTTAATAGGTCATTTCAAAAGGCTTCCACTTTAGAAAGACCGCATTAAAATCAAAAAAATGGCAAAAGAAGTCAGTAAAGTAGTAAAGTTGCAAGTTCGCGGAGGCGCTGCCAATCCCTCGCCGCCCGTAGGGCCTGCGCTTGGTGCTGCCGGTGTCAACATTATGGAGTTCTGCAAGCAGTTTAATGCCAGGACCCAGGACAAGCAAGGGAAGGTATTGCCAGTAGCTATTACCGTTTATAAGGACAAGTCTTTCGATTTCGTAATCAAGACTCCACCCGCTGCTGTTCAAATACTTGAAGCTGCAAAGACCAAGAAAGGCTCCGGCGAGCCGCACGCAAAAAAGGTAGCAACCATCTCCTGGGACCAGGTAAGGGCCATTGCCGAAGACAAAATGCCCGACCTCAATGCATTTACCGTAGAGTCTGCCATGAAAATGGTGGCCGGTACTGCACGATCCATGGGAGTAAAAGTAAAAGGTGACGCACCTTTTTAATCTGAAAAAAGAATCAATAAAATGGCACGATTAACCAAAAAGCAAAAGGAAGCACAGGCCAAGGTAGAGCCCAACAAGGCCTACACGGTAGCTGAGGCTTCTGCTTTAATAAAAGAAATCACCAACGTCAATTTTGATGCTTCTGTAGATATCGCCGTTCGTCTGAACGTAGATCCGCGCAAGGCCAACCAGATGGTTCGCGGCGTGGTTACCCTTCCGCACGGAACGGGCAAGGACGTAAAGGTATTGGCACTGGTAACTCCAGACAAGGAGGCCGAAGCCAAAGAAGCCGGAGCAGATTATGTTGGGCTTGATGAGTACCTCGAGAAAATAAAAGGAGGTTGGACCGATGTAGACGTAATTGTAACCATGCCTAGCGTTATGGGGAAATTGGGCCCATTGGGGCGCATCTTGGGTCCGCGTGGCCTGATGCCCAACCCAAAGACCGGCACCGTTACCATGGATGTGGCCAAGGCAGTTTCAGACGTCAAGGCCGGGAAAATCGACTTTAAGGTCGACAAGACCGGGATTGTACACGCCGCTATCGGAAAGGCATCATTTGATGCCGAGAAGATTGCTGGCAACGCAAGAGAATTATTAACCACCCTCGTAAAATTGAAGCCTCAGACGGCCAAAGGTGTTTACATAAAGAGTATCTATATGTCTACCACCATGAGCCCGAGCGTTGAGATTGATACCAAAAGGTACACTGAGCAGTAAAAGCAGGAAATTATGACAAGAGAAGAAAAATCACAAGTAATTGAATCGTTGACTGCGCAGTTGTCTGATAATGCCAATATTTATTTGGCAGATATATCGGGCCTAGACGCAGGGAGCACGACCAATTTGCGCCGCGCCTGCTTTAAGGCTGGCGTACAGTTATCGGTCGTCAAGAACACCTTGCTTAAAAAAGCAATGGAAAGTTCCGATAAGGACTTTGGGGAATTGACCGGAATCCTGAAGGGAAATACTTCCCTTATGTTTTCCGAAACAGGAAATGCTCCTGCCAAGGTTATTAGGGAATTCAGAAAAAAATCTGACAAGCCCCTGCTCAAGGGGGCCTACATCCAGGAATCTATCTATGTTGGCGACAACCAACTGGAGAGCCTGGCCGAGCTTAAATCTAAGGATGAGCTTGTTGGGGAAATTATCGGGTTGTTGCAATCGCCTGCCAAAAACGTTGTTTCAGCACTTAAATCTGGTGGTGGAAAACTTGCGGGAATTGTCAAGACCTTATCCGAGAGAGAGGGATAGAAAGTGCCTGGGGCCCTTTCACCGAAAGGAAGCCGGGAAATATTATTGCACTAATTAATTCATATAAAAACAATTATTTTAAAAACGATAGAAATGGCAGATTTGAAAGATTTCGCAGAACAATTGGTCAACCTTACCGTAAAGGAAGTAAATGAGTTGGCCGCAATACTAAAAGACGAGTACGGCATTGAGCCAGCCGCCGCAGCAGTTGCTGTTGCCGGAGGTGGTGCTGCCGCTGGTGAAGAGGCCGCTGAGGAGCAATCAGAATTTGATGTAATTCTGAAAGCCGCCGGCGCTTCTAAGCTTGCCGTGGTAAAACTGGTTAAGGAATTGACCGGTGCCGGACTAAAAGATGCAAAAGATTTGGTAGACAACGCTCCTTCTCCAATCAAGGAAGGAATTGCCAAGGATGAAGCTGAGGCTTTGAAAGCACAATTGGAAGAAGCTGGGGCCGAGGTTGAGCTCAAGTAAGCTTTTTGCATCACAAACCCTAAGGTTTAGATCTTCCGGTCCCGTTCCGATAGCTATTGGAACGGGGTCGGAATGACCTAAACCATTTTGCGTATATAATGGTTAGTACCTTTTTATACGATTTCATATTTTCATTTTAATTAAAATTCCGTCCATAGATGTCAGCAACGCAAACTGAAAGATTGAATTTTTCCTCTGTAAAAAACAAGCCGGATTATCCCGACTTTTTGGACATCCAGATCAAATCGTTCCAGGATTTTTTCCAACTGGAAACCAAGTCAGAAGAAAGAGGCCAAGAGGGATTGTACAAAACCTTCCTGGAAAATTTCCCTATTACCGATACCCGCAACCAATTCGTTTTAGAGTTTTTAGACTATTTCGTAGATCCGCCACGATACTCCATCCAGGAATGTATAGAGCGCGGCCTTACCTATAGCGTGCCCCTAAAAGCAAGGTTGAAACTATACTGTACAGACGCTGAACACGAAGATTTTGAGACCATCGTGCAGGACGTATATCTGGGCACTATCCCCTACATGACCCCAAGCGGAACCTTCTGCATCAATGGGGCCGAGCGGGTTGTGGTTTCACAGCTGCACCGTTCGCCTGGCGTATTCTTTGGCCAGTCGTTCCACGCCAACGGTACCAAGTTGTACTCTGCCCGGGTCATTCCATTCAAGGGCTCCTGGATCGAGTTTGCCACAGACATCAACAGTGTGATGTATGCTTACATTGACCGTAAAAAGAAGCTGCCCGTAACCACGCTCTTCCGCGCTATTGGTTTTGAGAGGGACAAGGACATCCTCGAAATTTTTGACCTGGCCGAAGAGGTGAAGGCAACCAAAACGGGACTCAAAAAATATATTGGCCGCAAGCTGGCCGCGCGTGTGCTGAAGACTTGGCACGAAGATTTTGTTGATGAAGATACCGGCGAGGTGGTCTCCATCGAGCGTAATGAAATTGTACTGGACCGTGATACCGTTCTTGAAAAAGAACATATTGACGAGATCCTTGATTCTGGCACCAAGGCCATCCTCCTTCACAAGGAAGACAACCAGCAAGGTGACTACGCCATTATCCACAATACCCTGCAAAAAGACCCTACCAACTCTGAAAAGGAGGCGGTAGAACATATTTACAGACAGCTGCGCAATGCCGAGCCACCAGATGAGGAAACGGCGCGGGGCATTATCAATAAACTCTTCTTTAGTGACCAGCGCTACAACCTTGGCGAAGTAGGTCGCTACAGGATGAACAAGAAACTTGGGCTCGATATTCCTATGGACAAGCAGGTGCTTACCAAGGAAGATATCATTACCATTGTAAAATATTTGATCGAGCTTATCAACTCAAAAGCTGAGATTGATGATATTGACCACTTGAGCAACCGTCGCGTTCGTACCGTGGGCGAGCAACTGTCTGCCCAATTTGGCGTGGGCCTTGCCCGAATGGCCCGTACCATCCGAGAGCGTATGAACGTACGTGACAATGAGGTGTTTACTCCTATCGATTTGATCAATGCCAAGACACTTTCTTCGGTGATCAACTCGTTCTTCGGAACCAACCAGCTTTCGCAATTTATGGACCAGACCAACCCGCTGGCAGAGATTACGCACAAGCGCCGTCTTTCAGCACTTGGGCCAGGAGGTCTTTCGCGCGAAAGGGCCGGGTTTGAGGTACGTGACGTGCACTATACCCACTACGGAAGGCTTTGCCCCATTGAGACCCCCGAGGGTCCAAATATTGGGCTTATCTCCTCGTTAGCGGTTTATGCCAAAGTGAACAACCTAGGCTTTATTGAAACCCCCTATCGCCAGGTAGAGAACGGAAAGATCGATATAAAAAACGAGGCCGTTTACCTTTCTGCCGAAGAAGAGGAAGAGCAGCACATTGCCCAGGCAAACATTCCCCTTTCAGATAAAGGTGAAATTGAAACCGACCGGGTAATTGCCCGTATGGAAGGCGACTTTCCTTTGGTAGAGCCCACCACGGTAAACTATGCCGATGTGGCCCCCAACCAGATTGCCTCCATCTCGGCATCCCTAATTCCATTCCTGGAGCATGACGATGCCAACCGTGCCTTGATGGGCTCAAACATGATGCGCCAGGCCGTACCGCTGTTGATAGCCGATTCCCCAATAGTGGGTACCGGGCTTGAAAGACAGGTGGCTTCTGATAGCCGTGTTTTGATCAACGCCGAAGGAGATGGCGTGGTAGAATATGTTGACGCCAACGAAATCACCATCAAGTATGACCGTACCGAAAAAGAACGTATGGTAAGCTTTGATACCGATGAAAAAACCTACCAGCTGGTTAAATTCAGAAAGACAAACCAGAGCACTTCCATTAACCTGAAACCCATTGTTCGCAAGGGCGACCGGGTGAAAAAAGGACAGGTACTTTGCCAAGGCTATGCCACCGAAAAAGGCGAATTGGCCTTGGGCCGAAATATGAAGGTAGCCTTTATGCCCTGGAAGGGATATAACTTTGAGGATGCTATCGTAATTTCTGAAAAAGTGGTGCGTGAAGATATCTTTACCTCCATCCACATTGATGAATATGCCCTCGAGGTGCGCGATACCAAATTGGGCAACGAGGAATTGACCAATGATATCCCCAACGTTTCTGAGGAGGCAACCAAAAACCTTGACGAGTACGGAATGATCCGCATCGGTGCCGAGGTGAAGCCGGGTGATATCCTTATCGGAAAGATTACCCCAAAGGGAGAGAGCGACCCTACACCCGAGGAAAAACTGTTGCGTGCCATCTTTGGTGATAAGGCCGGCGATGTAAAGGATGCATCACTCAAGGCCTCGCCATCGTTGAACGGAGTGGTGATAGACAAGAAATTGTTTGCCCGCGCCATTAAGGATAAGCGCAAACGTGCCAAGGACAAGGAAGACATCGCCGAACTTGAGGCAAAATATGAAGCCAAATTCACGGCCCTTCAAGATGTGCTTGTCGAAAAACTTTTCGCCATTGTCGGTGGAAAAACTGCACAAGGTGTTACTAATGATCTAGGTGAAACCGTATTCCCCAAAGGGAAGAAGTTTACACTAAAAATGTTGCATGCCGTTGACGATTACACCCATTTGACGGGAGGTACCTGGACCACCGATGATGAGACCAACGCTTTGGTGGCAGACCTACTGCACAATTATAAAATAAAGGAAAATGACCTTCAAGGTAACCTGCGAAGGGAGAAATTTACCATTTCCGTTGGAGATGAGCTTCCTTCAGGTATTTTGAAATTGGCCAAGGTTTATATCGCCAAAAAGCGTAAACTCAAGGTGGGCGACAAGATGGCCGGCCGCCACGGAAACAAAGGTATTGTTGCCCGTATCGTGCGGGAGGAAGACATGCCTTTCCTCGAGGACGGAACGCCGGTCGATATCGTGTTGAACCCACTGGGCGTACCATCGCGTATGAACATTGGGCAGATATATGAGACCGTACTGGGCTGGGCCGGACAGAAATTGGGGCAAAAATATGCTACCCCCATCTTTGATGGTGCCAGTATAGACCAGATCAATGAATTGACCGATAAGGCCGGGATACCCCGCTTTGGCCATACCTATCTGTATGACGGCGGTACCGGAAAGCGTTTTGATCAACCCGCCACAGTAGGCATTATCTATATGCTGAAACTGGGCCACATGGTCGATGACAAAATGCACGCCCGTTCCATTGGGCCAT
>CAYSLM010000122.1:0-7143 GCA_964431895.1 uncultured Aequorivita sp. | reverse complement strand
ACCATGCGGTTTTTAAAAGTGGCGTTTTTAATCTTTAAGGGGGAGAAAAGGATGTTCATGTTAATTGCTGGTTACAGGCCTGCCTGCCGGAGGCAGGTTTCAAGTTGCAGGTTGATTTGTGATTTGTGATTTGGAATTTGGAATTTGTGATTTGTTATTTGTGATTTGTTATTTGTGATTTGTGATTTGTGATTTGTGATTTGTGATTTGTGATTTAAGTTGAAAAATTTTAAAAATGAATAGGGTTTTCGGCATTTTAAATATTCCATTTCGTTTTCATAAAGATAGGCTTCCCTTTCAAAGGAAATATTTTTATAACCCACATTGCGGTTTTTATATTGAATCCACCGTAAAAGAAATTCAATTCCGTACCATAGATAGAAAAATACCACCAGCAATTCGGCCTGTTGGCGAAGGTGGATCTTTTCATGGTTCAGAAATACGGTATCCTCCTTCAGGGAATGATGCTTAACCACCACAAAGGGCCAAAGCGCCATTCCGTTGAAGTTTTTCCGGAGAAGTCGGGGGCTTACTAACAGGATCACCATTCTTATAGTTGCAGCTGGCAGTTCTGGCCTTATTCTTTTAAAAACTGTCGCAACACGTATTGCAGTATGCCTTCATTTTCGTAATAGGCCACTTCAATGGGGCTGTCCAACCGGGCAATTACCTTAAATTCGGTTTTCTTGCCCTCATCGTTTGTTGCAGTGACGGTCACTTTTTTCGATGGGCTCAGCTCATCTTCAATTCCGCTAATACTAAAGTGCTCCTTGCCCGTCAACCCATGCGATTTGGCACTTTCCCCTTCCAAATATTGCAGCGGCAGCACACCCATCATGATCAGGTTGCTGCGGTGGATGCGCTCATAGCTCTCTGCCAAAACGGCTTTTACGCCCAAAAGGAAAGTACCCTTGGCAGCCCAGTCACGAGACGAGCCGCTGCCGTATTCCTTTCCGGCCAGCACGATAAGCGGGGTTTGGTCCTCTATATATTTTCGGGAAGCTTCATAAACCGTCATTTCCGCACCCGATGGAAGATAGGTGGTATAGCCCCCTTCCTTATCGGCCAACTGGTTCTTGATGCGTACATTGGCAAAGGTACCCCGCACCATCACCTCATCGTTTCCACGGCGCGAACCATAACTGTTGAAATGCTTTCGCTCCACGCCCCGCGATTTTAGATATTGCCCGGCCGCCGAACTTTCGGAAAATGCCCCGGCCGGGGAAATATGGTCGGTAGTGATACTATCGCCCAAAACCAGTAGGGCTCTGGCATCCTCAATATTTTCCAACGGTTTCGGTTCCTTGGGCAGGTCGCGGAAAAATGGGGCTTCCTTAATATAGGTGGAATTATCATCCCATTGATAGATTTTGTTGTCCGGCACCTCCAGGTTTCGCCATATCTCGTTGCCCTCAAAGATCTCGTCGTAATTCTTTTTGAAATCTGCCGGGGTAAGCACTTGCTGCATCACCTCATGGATCTCGTCATCGGTAGGCCAGATATCCTTCAGGAAAACCTCCTTGCCGTTCCGATCACAGGAAAGCGGCTCGGTGGTAAGATCAATATCTACCCTTCCGGCAATGGCAAAGGCCACAACCAACATAGGCGACATAAGGAAGTTCATCTTCACCTGCGGGTGGATACGGGCCTCAAAGTTCCGGTTTCCGGAAAGCACCGAGGTTACTATGAGATCATTCTCTTCCACGGCCCTGGAAATTTCAGGAGGCAACGGGCCCGAGTTCCCGATACAGGAAGTACAGCCGTAACCCACCAAGTGGAACTGCAGTGCCTCCAGATCCTTGAGCAGATCGGATTTTTCCAGATAATCTGTCACCACTTTTGAACCTGGTGCCAGTGAGGTTTTTACCCACGGCCTTACGTCCAGCCCGTGCTCACGGGCCTTTTTGGCAACCAATCCGGCCCCAATCATCACAAAGGGGTTGGAGGTATTGGTACAGGAGGTGATGGCGGCAATGGCCACCGCCCCGTCTGATAGCATATATTTTTCGTTTCCGTGCGAAATCCATACGGTCTTCAATCCATTTTTTATCTTGGCCTCTATCTCCACGTCGGGCGCGGGATCGTGGGGCTGCTTTACGGGCTGGCTTCCGCCCTCTTCCTTCCAACGGGTGATGGCCTCCTCGCGTTCGGACGGAGCTATATAATGCCTGCCGAAGGAAGCGTGTTCCAGCTCAATGAACTTCTCCTTCAAATCCTTGAGAAGTATCTTGTCCTGTGGCCGCTTCGGGCCGGCAACACTGGGCTGCACGGTAGAAATGTCGAGCTCCAGCACATCGGTATATTTTATTTTGTCCTCATCTTCTCGCCATAGCATATTGGCCTTGCAATAATCCTCCACCAGCTGCACCTGCTCCTCACTGCGGTTGCTGCCGCGCATATATTCCAGAGTCTTGTCATCTATGGGGAAATAGGTAATGGTACAGCCAAACTCGGGCGACATATTTCCTATAGTAGCCCTGTCTGGTACCGAAAGATCGTCTAGCCCAGGACCGAATACCTCTACGAATTTGCCAACAACCCCGTATTTCCGCAGCAGATTGGCAATGGTGAGTACCAGATCGGTAGCCGTTGAGCCCACAGGCAATTTCCCCGTCAACTTTAGCCCGATCACCTCGGGAGAGATAAAGTAGATGGGCTGGCCCAGGATGGCGGCTTCGGCCTCAATGCCGCCCACGCCCCAGGCTACCACGCCTATTCCGTTTACCATGGGCGTATGGCTATCGGTACCTACCAGGGTGTCGGGAAATACCAAGCCGTCCCGGGCAATGGCGCCCTGCGAAAAATACTCGAGGTTCACTTGGTGGCAAATGCCCATTCCAGGCGGTACCACACTAAAATTGTCAAAAGATCGCTGGGCCCATTTCAAGAAGGTATAGCGCTCACGGTTGCGCTTGTACTCTTCCTCCATATTCTGCTGATAGGCATATTGGGCGGCAAAATAATCTACCTGCACGCTATGGTCTATCACCAGATCAACGGGAATCAACGGGTTTATCTTGGAGGCATCACCGCCCTTTCTGTCCATTTCAGACCTGAGGGAGGCAATATCAACCACCGCGGGCACGCCGGTAAAATCCTGCATCAAGACACGGGCCGGCTTAAAGGCCACATCTTCCGTATTATCCTTGGGCTTCCACTTTAAAATGGTCTCCAAATGGTCCTTGGTAACCGAAAAGTCATCGTAATTGCGAAGCGCATTTTCCAAAAGTATCCTAATGCTAAATGGCAGCTCCTTAATATTGTAGCCTTGTTTTTCAAGTTCGGGAAGACTGTAATAGGTAAGTTGCCCCTTGGATGTTTCCAAGGTCTTGCGGAGGTTGTATATATCTTGATCCATAAGAGAAAGTTTTAAGTATTAAAATTAAGCAATATTGCCTGTGAAGGCACGGAATGCATCTGGTTTAACAGGGCATTAACAATTAGGACCTTTTTGTAAATATTACAGGGCCAGCGAGATAGTCTCAAATTACCGCTCCCGCTGGGAAAAAGAAAATTCTCCACCCCGCGAAAACGCACTACGAAAGCCCGGAACTTAAAGCGGAAGATGAATAATTGCTTACTTTTGCCGGAAAATATTAAACCATGAAATCGAGATACTTGCTCCCCACTTTTGCCTTCCTATTTCTAATCTTGACAACCTCCTGCGTTTCCGTACAGGTTAAGGACAACACCGTCACCCACCGCAGTTCCGAAATTGAAAAACCCAAAAACATCATTCTCCTCATTGGCGACGGCATGGGCCTTAGCCAGGTTTCGGCGGCCATCTATTACAAAAATGGCCAGCCCAACTTTGAACGCTTCCACACCATCGGGCTTAGTAAGACCTCCTCGGCCAGTGATCTGGTGACCGATTCGGCTGCGGGGGCCACGGTCTTCTCAACGGGCGAAAAGACCTATAATGGCGCCATCGCCGTATCTACCGATACCATTGCCCTGCCTACCATAGTAGAGCAGCTCTCAAAGCGTGGCCTGGCAACCGGCATTGTGGCCACCTCCTCCATCCAGCACGCCACCCCAGCCAGCTTCTACGCCCACGTGAAAAGCCGAAGGATGTATGAGGAAATTACCACCTTTGCCCCAAAGAGCGGCGTGGATTTCTTTGCCGGGGGCGGGCTGAAATTCTTCACCCAAAGAAAGGACGGGAAAAATTACCTGAATGAAATGCGCAACCACGGCTATGAGGTGATTACCGATAAGCTTCCGCAGAAACCGAGTGCCAAAAAGGAAATCATCCTCCTGGCCCAGGATGGTATGCCCAAGATGAGCGAGGGCCGGGGCGATTTTCTTCCGAAGGCGACAAAACTGGCGCTGGAAAAACTTTCGCAAAACGAAAATGGCTTTTTCCTCATGGTCGAGGGAAGCCAGATAGACTGGGGCGGCCACAACAACGATGCCGACTACCTGATTGAAGAACTCATCGACTTTGACAGGACCCTGGGCGTGGCCCTCGACTTTGCCCAACAAAATGGCCAAACCTTGGTCATTGTCACCGCAGACCACGAAACGGGCGGCTTTACCCTGGCCACAGACGGACGGGACTACAACAAGATAAAGCCCACTTTTTCCACCTCGGGCCACTCGGGGACCATGGTGCCCGTATTTGCCCAAGGTCCCGGTGCAAGCCTGTTTGGCGGAATTTATGAAAGCAATCAGATCTACCACAAAATGATAAAGCTTTTGGCCAAGTAGGTCCCCTCCATTTGGGTGTTTATTCGGTTGGCCTCGGGTTATTGATTTATCTTCAAGATTAATCATAGGCGGAAAGGCATAGTTAACGCACTTTTATAAAATACAGTAATGTAATTTTAGTACTTTAGCCAAACTATCCGTTTTTATGAAGTATTTAGAAGATATTGGCTCTTATTTTTTGATGTTGAAAAAGGTATTTGGCAGTTTTACCAAGACCTCGGTTTTAAAACATCTTATTTTTAAGGAAATAGACGATCTCATCGTCAGTTCGCTGGGCATTGTCTCCTTTATCTCCTTTTTCGTGGGCGGAGTGGTGGCCATACAAACGGCGCTGAATATGGACAACCCCATCATTCCCACCAGCCTTATCGGTTTTGCCACCCGGCAATCGGTGATCCTGGAGTTTGCCCCTACATTTATGTCAATCATTATGGCCGGAAAGGTGGGCTCCTTTATCACCTCCAGCATAGGCTCCATGCGGGTAACCGAACAGATAGACGCCCTCGAGGTCATGGGCATCAACTCGCTCAATTATCTTGTGTTCCCGAAGATCGTGGCCCTTATGTTCTATCCCTTTGTCATCGTGATCTCCATGTTTCTCGGGATTTTGGGCGGCTGGGTTGCCGGGGTCTATGGCGGGTTTACCAACTCAACCGACTTTATCGCGGGGGTGCAGGAAGATTTCATTCCCTACCAATTGTTTTACGCCTTTTTCAAGACCTTTGTCTTTGCCTTTATCCTGGCCACGGTTCCCTCCTGGCAAGGCTATTATATGAAGGGCGGCGCACTCGAGGTGGGCAAGGCCAGCACCAACTCCTTTGTGTGGACCAGCGTGCTCATTATTGCGGCCAACTATATAATCACCCAATTATTGCTAAGCTAATGATCAAGGTAGAAGACGTACATAAGAGTTTTGGCAAGGAGGAAATCCTAAAGGGAATTTCCACCGAGTTTGACAGGGGAAAGACCAACCTCATCATCGGGCAGAGCGGTAGCGGCAAAACGGTATTGCTGAAATGTTTGGTGGGCCTATTTAAACCCGACAAGGGGCGCATTTATTACAACGATAAGGCCATACAGGACATGGATGACGAGCGACAGCGAAAACTGCGCGAGGAAATTGGGATGCTATTCCAGGGCGGGGCACTGTTTGACTCCATGAACATTGAGGAAAACGTGATGTTTCCCCTCCGCATGTTCAGCAAACAGAGCAAGGCCGATATGCTGGCCAGGGTAAATGAGGTGCTGAAGCGCGTAAACCTGGAAAACGTAAACAAGAAATTTCCGGCCGAAATCTCGGGCGGAATGCAAAAACGCGTCTCCATTGCCCGGGCCATTGTCAACCGGCCCCAATACCTGTTCTGTGACGAGCCAAACTCGGGCCTTGACCCCAAAACGGCCACCTTGATCGACAACCTTATCCAGGAAATCACCCATGAGTATGACATAACCACCATCGTGGTCACCCACGACATGAACTCGGTGATGGAAATTGGCCAAAAAGTAGTGCTCCTCAAAGACGGCAAACTGGTGTGGCAAGGCACCAATGAAGAAATCTTTAAAACCGACAATGAGGACGTGGTCAACTTTGTGTACTCATCAGACCTGTTCCGAAAAATAAGGGAAGTACAGATAAAGGAGGGATAAATAGGCTTACCTATCGGTATTCCGATACTTGCAGCGTATCCAACTTCAGCTTATATTTAAACCACTCCCCAATTTTCTTTAGATTGGCCTGCCGCTCTTTGGCGGGCACATTCTTCTTAAACCGGATATTGACCACCGGCAGGGTGTCTGTTCTTTGGAAATTGGTAGTAATCTTGTTTGAGAAGCTGAAGGTCTCAATGCCCTCGTAATTTATCTTGAGCTCCTCGCTCAATTGCTTAAAGGGCACGTTCTTTATTTTCATAAGGGCTATTTCGTTCTCCAGAAACCGGATGCGCTCATCCTTGTCCTGGATCAGTTGTTCGTTCTTTACGTACAGATCTTCCAGTATTCCGGCCTTGATCTCGCCCGAGAGCTTTGCGGCCATCTCGCCGCTCTGGTCGGCCCCTTGGTATATGCGCAGCCGTGTGCCCTCCAGCTTTTCGGTCTTCTCCAGCTCGGCCAGCCATTCGTTTATCTTCTGTTGGGGCACGGGCCGGCCAATAAGGTAAACGTCTATATTTTTCGACTTGTAATCTTGGGTAAATTTCACCACCTCGGCCCCTTCATAGCGGATAATGTTTTTCACAAAATCCTTGGTCTTGTTCTCAAACACCTGCTGGTCCAGCAATTTTATAAACAGCCAGACACTGGGCACCATAACCGCTATGGCAATAATGGAGGCAACCTGGGCCGTACGCTTGCGTCTTTTGCTATTGGCATAGCGCACCAGCGGAAACCGAAGTATTTTTGATACAATAAAGGTAGAAAGCGCAATAAACACCGCGT
>CAYSLM010000121.1:4161-7158 GCA_964431895.1 uncultured Aequorivita sp. | reverse complement strand
CGTAACCCTAAATACCCAAGGCACGCCCAACTCCATCCTTGACGATACGGTAATATACAGCCCCGAGCCCACCTTTGCGGGCGAGGTGGTTTTTGAGTACACGGTTTGCGACGCCACGGGCCAAAGCTGCGCCACGGCCACGGTGAGCATAACGGTAAAGCCGTTTTCGCCCGTAACCTTCGAGCTTGAAAACGTGCCCTATGAAAAGCTTTCCCACTACAATTTCTTTGAAGGCAACCTGGCCCAGCAACTGCCGGTATATGGGGTGTTGCCCTATGAGCCCATCAACCCGCTCTTTTCAGACTACGCCCATAAAAAACGCTTTGTATGGATGCCCTACAACGTATCGGCCACCTATGTAGCCGATGGCGACATCCTCAACTTTCCTCCAGGCAGCGTACTGATCAAGACCTTTTATTATGAAAACGTTTTGCCCAACCACACCACCCTAAACATTGAAACCCGCTTGCTGATAAAAAAGACCGAGGGCTGGATCTTTGCCAATTATATCTGGGACGAGGCCCAACAGGAGGCCTTTCTCAACACCACGGGCTATGGCTATAACGTGCCCGTGGAATGGCTGGAAAACGGCGAGACCAAATCGGTTACCTACCGCATTCCCTCAGAATTGGAGTGCTTTATCTGCCATAAATCCTTTGACCAGATCATTCCCATTGCCCCCAAGCCCCAAAACCTGAATTCCATCTACAATTATGCCGATGGGCTGGAAAACCAACTGGAAAAGTGGGAGGCCATGGGTTATCTTGGCCAGGATGAAATCCCCGCCCACGTTGAGACCGTGCCCAGCTGGAAAGACATTGCGCAAAGCCTGGAAACCCGGGTGCGCTCCTATTTTGATATGAACTGCGCCCACTGCCATACCGATGGCGGCCACTGTGGGGCCCGCTCCCTGCGCCTGGCCTTCCGCGACAGCCACGCCCACGATAATCTGGGCATATGTGTAGACCCCGACCTACAGGTGCCAGGGTATGACGATGCCAAGCTCATCACTCCCGGGCATCCCGAAAATTCAATCCTCTATTTTAGGGTGGCCACCACCCTGGAGGAATACCGAATGCCCATGACCGGCCGAAGCCTGATGGACGAGGAATTTCTCCCCGTCTTGGAAGCCTGGATCAACCAATTGACAGTATCTTGCAACTAACCCAAACCCTATACCCGATGAAAACGAAAATTACCCTTATCACCTTCCTGCTAGGCCTTGGCCTGGCGCAGGCGCAAATATCCTTTACCGCCGCCCCCATAGCCACCACCGGGTCTGACCGGGCCGTGGTAGATATGAACGGCGACTTTCTGGATGATGTGGTCTCGGTTACCGCCACCAATATCCAGATTTTCTACCAACAGCCCGACGGCAGTTTCGTTGAGCGCAACATTGCCACCGAACCTGCAGACAACCTGCCCTCGTGGAGCCTTTCCGCAGCCGATTACGACAAAAACGGCCAGACCGATTTGCTGTATGCGGGGGGCAATGGGGTGACCTTCATGCGCGCCAACAATGCCGATGGCTTTGATGAGGTTAGTTTTCCGGAATATGTGTTTTCACAGCGGTCAAATTTTGTCGACATCAACAACGATGGGCACTTGGATGCCTTCGTATGTCATGATGTGGCCCCGAGCGTGTACTACATCAACAACGGCGACGGCACCTTTACCTTCCACCAGGGCGATATTGGCGACTATCCCAGCGGGGGCAATTACGGCTCGGTTTGGATAGATTATGACAATGATGGGGATATGGACTGCTTTATTGCCAAATGCAACGTAAACGGCGATGTAAACGAACGCAGTGAGAACCAACTCTACGAAAACGACGGCACCGGCAACTTTGTGGAAGTGGGCGAAGCCGTGGGCCTAAAGGACAATATGCAGACCTGGTCCTCGGCCTGGGCCGATTTTGACAACGATGGCCACCTGGACGTGTTTGTGGGCAGCAGTGATAGCAATTTTACCCACAAACTCAACCGCAACAACGGCGACGGCACCTTTACCGATATTTCGGCCTCTACCGGCATCCATGCCCTTACCACCACCGGCATCGAGAACTGCACCTATGATTTTAACAACGATGGCTTTGCCGATATCGCTTCCAACGGAAACATCCTCCTGAACAATGGCGATCTTACCTTTACGCTAATCCCCCACGCCCTGCCCAACAACAACGGTTCCCTGGGCGACCTTAACCACGATGGGTTTATAGACTCCTTTACCGATGGGTATATTTATTATAACGACGCCAACGCCAACCACTGGATAACCATCAACACCATTGGAGTGGAAAGCAACGGCAACGGCATTGGCGCCCGTGTGGCCATTAGCTCGGCTCTGGGCAACCAGATCCGCGAAGTGCGCAGCGGGGAAGGGTTTAGGTATATGAGCACCCTAAACACCCATTTCGGGCTGGGCCAGGATACCGAAATTGCTACCATTACCATCACCTGGCCCTCTGGCATTGTGGATATCTTGGAAGATGTGGCCGTAGATCAAGTGATCTCGGTGGTGGAAGGCAGCACCGTACTGGGTGTAGACCATAGCACCGCCCACAATCTTGCGGTTTATCCCAATCCCACGCCGGGGGTATTGAACCTGGGCGATATCTCCCAATTCTCAAATCCCGCCTATACCATTTTTGACCTACAGGGCAAAAAGGCCATGGAGGCCAAGCTGGAAGGAAGCAGCATAGACCTTACTCCCCTGGCCACAGGCAGCTACGTGATAAAAATTTACGATGCCCACCACAGCCAATCGCAGCGCTTTACCAAACAATAATAAAATTGATATAGAATAAAGGTTGAAGGCATAGATGCGCCTTCGGCCTTTTTTATTTGGCTTCGGCCGGGGGGAAGAATTTGATTGTTTTCCGGATATTCCATTATATTTTCGAAGCCATCCGCTTCAATTTTTTTTGGAAAATTCCTAACTTGGCTATAGGAAAATATTCCGAAGCACCGTAAATATTTGATTTCCGCTATGTCA
>CAYSLM010000121.1:0-4061 GCA_964431895.1 uncultured Aequorivita sp. | reverse complement strand
TTGGCTATAGGAAAATATTCCGAAGCACCGTAAATATTTGATTTCCGCTATGTCAATAAACTACCTCGGGGCAAGCCCACGAGGTATTAAAATAATTTGAGCTGTCCAGAATAGACTTTCTTATAATCTTCTTCTTTTCCCTGATTCTGAACATATTTTTGAATTACTTCCTTGCCAGCATACAAACCAACCGTATTTGCATAAAATTCGCTTGTCCAAAAACTGCCACCCCATAACAGCGATTTTATTTCAGGGTGCAGACGAAACATCTCTCTTGCAACTATACTTTTCACTGTGCGAACCATTTGACTTACTGGCATTTTAGGTACACTTTGAACAAGAAAATGAACGTGATCTGGTTCATGTCCTATTTCTATAAATTCAATTTCGTAGCGTTCAGATATTTCTTTGCATATTCCTACCAAGGTTTTTCCTGATTCTTCGGTAATAACGCTTTTTCTGTACTTCAAAGGAAAAACCAAATGGTACATCAATAAGGTTTTGTTATGGCTCTTGTATATATACTCATCATCCACAATCCGAATATACGCTTTTTCAAAGCGTATTGAAAAACCATCCGTTTTTCAAACTTTTCCTGTACTACAACCCGAGGCAAGCCTCGGGGAATTCTTTAGATTAAAGAAAATAGCCATCATTGCCCTAGGGTCTATCGTCCTGCTTATCGTTGCCATCTATCTTTCTTTATGGAGCCACCCAAAGCATCCAGATACCGATATAGTGCTGGATAAGGCCCTGATGGAAACCTTTGATTTTAAAAATATTGACAGTGTGCTGGTAGAGGCTACCACCATGTATGAAGGGGCCAAATACAAGGAGCTCATGCAAGGGGAACAATATAGGGAGGAATGGGCCACTCCGGTAAAAGTGCCGGTGGTATTTTTAAACCGAATCCACGGCGGCCTAAATGTAATAAAGGAAGGCGGCGGAAAACAGACCCGGTCGCTGCGCTTAAAAAACAACAAGGGCGTGGTATATACCCTTCGCAGTGTGGCCAAGGATCCCGACCCGTTGATCCCGGGCTACGCCAAGACCCTGGGCCTTGAAAACCTGATTGTTGACGGCGTATCGGCCCAACATCCCTACGGGGCCATGGTGGTGGCAAAACTGCCCGAGGCCGTCAACCTTCCACATACCCATCCCCACTTGGTATTCGTCCCCAAGCAAGAGCGCCTTGGAAAATATAATGCCACTTACGGCAATAAACTTTATTGGCTGGAATATGAACCCGAAGGGGTAACAAACTGGTCTGCCTATAATAACATCATCGCCCTTATCGATACCGAGGATTTGCAGGAACAGAAAGCCGAGCACGGCCATAAGTTGGCCATAGACGCCCCAGCCCTGGTGCGGAACCGCCTTTTTGACATTGTAATTGGCGATTGGGACCGGCATACCAAACAGTGGGGCTGGTTTTTGCAAAAGACGAGAAATAGGTATTGCGCCATCCCCCTGGCCAGCGACCGCGATAATGCCTTCTTTTCCGTAGATGGCCTTCTGCCCAGTATCATTGCCTCCAAAAATATAAATCCCCGCCTGCAGACCTTTGAGGAGGAAATTGCCTATATGCCCGGACTGGTGTATCCCTTTGATGTTTACTTTTTAAAATCGACGCCCAAGGAAGTGTTTGTGGCCGAAGCCCAATACATAACCACCCACCTTACCGATACTGCCATCAACGAAGCCTTTGCCGTTTGGCCCAAGGAAATATTCGTCCTTCATGGGGATGAAATAATGAACACCCTGAAGGCCCGGAGGGATAAACTGGAGGAGTATGCCCTGAGTTTCTATGAAGTGCTTCAACAAAAAGATTATTTGACGGAGCCGTTAAAGGGGTCGGGAGATGCCGAGATTCCGGAGGAACTTCTGGGCTGTTTTGAGTGTTTGTAGAAAAGAGTGATTAGGACAAGTGGGTAGTGGGGTGTTGAATTTTGAATGTTGAATGTTGAATGTTGAATTTTTATCTTTAACATTTTCAATTTTACATTTTACATTTTACAATTCCCATTCTGAATCCAGTTGAATAGCTCACAGCCATTGGTCCATATATCCGCCTACCCTTCACAATACTGCCTAAATGCTTTCAAAATAAAATCCCAGCCCTGTGGGCCGGCCATCAATTCCCGATAGGTTTGGGCGTCCGGGCCGTGGTTTTGAAAATTGGCATGTTCGAATTTCACATTTGTGGCTTGCCCATTTTTCTTAAACACAATCTCGATGTCGCTTGCCCGTTTTGGGTCGGGTACGGGCTCACGGGAAGGGCCTATTTGCCACTTCAAAGTTATCTTTTTATTTTCCACATATTCCGTAATCCGGCCCCAATCGCACCGAAAGCCGTAGGGCCCGATCTCTGTACACAGGCCGTCCTTTTTTCCGTCCATACGGATTTCCCGTAGTTTGTCCTGCGACCAGGTGTATTGCGGCGGCCACCAGTGGTTTAGTTCCTTTACAAATTTATCGAACGCCTGATCCCTTATAACTGGTATTGAGAATTCTCTGATTATACTTTCCATTACTGAGTCGTTTTTGATTGGAGCTGTCGTTTTTCGTACCACCCAAGAGCGATATCGCTAACGTCCGGAGTTAATTTTATAAAAAAGTTTGAACTTTAAATGTTGAATTTTGCATTTTAAACCGGCCCCTCCAGCAGGCGGTTTGGGATTTACGTGTTTAATTGCAAATGCATCACAGGTTTTTATTTTTTATCCAATAATCGTTTTTGGCGGTCAAATTGGGCAAGGCAATCATCAAGGGGGCTACCGTGGGTGTGCACACAGTCACAAAATTCATTTCCGATGGCCTGGTATTGGGTGTGCGCATATTGCGATTTGCAATCGGCCAGGGAGTTTCTTGGCATGATATCAAAACCTTTAAGGAATACAAATAGGGAAAGCGCAAAACTGACGGCCACTGCCAAAAAAAGATAAATCGGAAAGCCATTGGTATATCTTTCCGGCCGTTTTACCAGGCCAAAGGCCGGGACTTCCTTAAAGGGCAAAATATATTTTAAGCGGTCATAATTCCAGAAAAAAATATAGAGGTTGGCCAGCACCATCAAAGGCGCCGTAACAAAAGAGCCCTCAAACCGGAGGGCCAGGGAAAGCACGCAAATATTGACAATAATGGGAAAATACAGCAAGGCCCCCAGGATAACCGTTCGCGGAATTATCAATAAAATTGCCGCCACAATCTGCGCTATCCCGATAAACGGGTAGTAATAGCCCGTGTGATATAAGGCGGTAAGATAAGCGCCCATAGGGTGGATTTCCGAAAGGCCACTGGCAAAGCGTTCGTCCATCACCTTTACCGCCCCGGCAAAGAGAAAGGCATAGGCCAAAATAAACCGGCAGAAAATGGAGAAATACCAATACCAGCGGTTTTTTTTGGCGCTTAGATAGAATCGGTCAAATTTTGATAGTTCCGTCAATCGGCAGTATGTTTAAGAAATATTTTCTAGGCGAGGCAGCCCGACCCCATATATTTTTTAAAAGTACGATTTTTTTGGTATGCTCAGGATGACATCCTTAAATCCAATTCAAAATAACAAAGTTGAATAAGACTTTCAAATTCAAGTTAAAGTTCAGGTTTGCTCAATGCCCATGCCCCCCGCCCTCGGCTTGCAGCACCACAAAACCGCCCTTGGTCAAAAACCTGCTTTCAGGCTTGAATTGTGAGGCATTTTTTATGGCCGTAAATCCATTAAAGGTGTCTCCCGTTACTACCTCAACGGGTAGTAGCTCCATCTCGCCATCGGTTTCCTTTTCAACTTGCAAAACGAATTGTTTCCCGCCTATTTCCACCACGGCGTTTTCCGGCAATGCCAAGTGATTGGCAGTGTCCGTAACAAGCTGTGCCTCCACAAACATCCCGGCGGTAAAGTTCTGCTCGTCCTTTTCGGCAATATGGCCATGGATTAGTGCGGTTCGCGTCTTGGGGTCGATGGCAGTGCCTACCAGATGCACTTCTCCCCTAAAAATGGAATCGGAGGCTTCGGGCACGGTAAAGCGGATTTCCTGTCCTTTTTTGAGCCCCAGCAGGTCCTT
>CAYSLM010000120.1:0-7407 GCA_964431895.1 uncultured Aequorivita sp. | reverse complement strand
TGGGATTGATCAGGCAAACAATTGGTTCAGTACGGAAAGTGACTTGGGTTTCCGGTAGCCCTGCACGTGGCACTGGTAATAGGAGAGGAGGAGTTCCAGTACTTTTTGACGTTCCGTTTTGGAGAGTTTTATATCAGCCAAACCTTCGTAATTGGCGGAAAAGAATTTTTTGAAATTTTCAATAATGGGTCCTTCAAAACAATAGTCGTCAGTTTGGGTATTTTGGAAGCGGCCCTCTATTATATTGAAAAATGTGGCCTTAATATTTGTTGCATCAGGGTAAAATCCCAAAAATCTGCTCAACTGCAATAGGAAGAAAATATGGAAATTGGATACCTGTTCGTGCCCGTCGAGCCATTGAAGGGAATATTCAAGAAACCCGAAAAGGCGCCTGTCAGGTTCTTCCTCCCTAATGCAATTTTTGAGCATTTCGGCCAAAAACATTACCAAGGTCGATTTCACGATCTGGGTGTGCAGGCTATTATATGGATTGGCTACCTTGGCTTCCTTGATATATTCCATGCTGCCCTTGTTGCGCTGGGTGGCCACGATTTCAAGTTGGGTGAGTGGCTGGAAGTAGGACGGCTTCAACTTGCCTTTTTTTGATTTTAGGATGCCCCGCAGCAGATAGGTTTGAATGCCGGCGGCTTCAGTATAACAGTTGGCTATAAGATCGGCCTCGGCATATTTTATGGCAGAAAAGACAATGGCCCGGGTAGTTACCGTCATCAGCGGATTATCATTATTTTGGAAACCTTCGTTTCCATATTATCCTCGGTGGTGACCAAAACCAGATAAACGCCTGAACGCACCTTGTATTTTCCAAAGGCCGTGGTGTCCCACAATACGCTGCCTCCTTTTGAGGTTTCCTCAAAAACCAAGCTGCCGTTAATGTCGGTGATTTTCACATTGGCCTTGGCAGTTAAGCCGTCAATGGTCACGTTGCCATGGAAGCCCGGCCGCACCGGGTTGGGAAAGGCGTGCACGTTGCTCAGGTTGTCGCTTGGAGCAGTGGCAGAGCCTTTGTAGGCTACCAGGCCTTGGGTAGTGGCAAAATAAACCACCCCCGTAAAGGGATCAATGGCTATGTCCTGCACATTGTTGGTTGGCAATGGAGAATTGTCTTTATTGAACCGCAACAAGGTCTCCTGGCCGTTGGGCGAGAGATAAAAGACCCCAGCGGTTGCGGTAGCAATCCATTTGTTGTTGGAGCCGTCCACCTCAATAGCGGTAATGGATTGCTCATAAAGCAGTTCCTGGGCCACGCCATCTTCGAGGATGATGATGGCCCGTGTTTCGGGGGTCTGGCCTGGCTCAAAAAAGCTGGCGGGACTGTACAGTACCCGCAGCCCGCGCAGGGTTCCTATCCACACGGTGTTTTGGGCATCTACGGCCAAGGCCCTGACCACATTGGAGGGCAAGTTTCCCGACCCGGCACCCTTGCCAGCCTTGTTGAAGCTTTGGGTACGGGGGTTGTACCCCAGGAGCCCGTTTTGGTATGTGCCGAAGAATACATTGTTGTCACGACTTATGGCCAACTTGGTAAGGGCCAGTTCCCCTATGGGTTGCGGAAGGATACTGGTGATATCTATCTTTTGGAATTGCCCGTTGGGGGTGAGCTTGATAAGACCCTCGTCCGTCTTTGTCTGTACAAACCACAGGTTGCCCTGGGTATCATACTGCATGCCATAGATGCGTATGCCCGCATCTATCGGGGGATTGCCGGCGATAGATACCCGTTCCAAGGGACTGTTGGTTTCATTGTAAAGTATGCTGGGCTCCCCTTCCACTATTTTTAAAAGTCCCTTTTCAAATGAACTCATAAATACCTCTTCGGCATTTTGGGGGTTTATTGCTATCTGTACCAGGTCGGTGGGCTCGCCGTTTACGGCCGCACTCAAATCCTCATAATCGATATTGGTCCACAGGGTGTCTTTTAAATGGCTTATGCCATAGCGTGAGAGCGGATAGGGATCAAAGTCTATATCAACTTCCCCAAAGTTGACCCACAACTGCCCTGGCGATGCGGCCAGCGAAAAAGGCCTGTTCCTAATAGGTCCGCCAGGTAATACCTGCGTTGGCTTGGTGCTACCAAAGGGTACAATCATTAGGCCGTCCTCGGCGGTTCCTAAATAGAGGCTGTTGCCAAGGCCATAGCCCGAGAGCAGGTCTATATCAAAATCCTGCAGGGTAGTTACCGATGCTTGCAGGTCAAAACCTTCGGCGTAGGTGTAAATTCCGTTTTTGGTGGTAATGGTGAGAAGACCATCGGCCAATCTGAATTTTTGAACCTGGGAGGCGTAATTTTCCACGGCAGTGGTGGTTCCCTGGGGCGTAAACCTCAGGATGGTATTTGATCTATTGGAGGCATACAGCTCATTGCCCAATTTTTCCATGGCCCGGAAGCCGCCTCCAATAATGGTGGTCCAGTTTTGGTAGTCTATCAGGTTGTCATCCTCCACAAGGGCCCTTCGGATACCGTCTGAGGTGCTGGCGGCAAAAATATAGGGTTCCTGCACGGTTATCTGAATTATATCGATCTGGCTTCCGCCGTCGCCTATATAATAGGTGTCACCAAACTCGAGAGCTGCGAGGTCATATACCGAAATGCCATATTTGGTGGCTATATACAGTTTGTTGTTGTATTCGTGAAAGTTGTTGATGCGTTTCCGGTCTGGCGGAATAGTTTGTTTCTCAAAGATATCGACTACTTTCAACACTTTTTTCTCTCCGTCGCGCACCACGTCCATCAAGCCATTTTCATAGCCAATGACCAGCAGCTTATTTGTTTCGCTATAATGGATGGCCGTAATAAACTCGCCCGACAGGCCATTGATGGTGGAAAGCGTTTTTATCTGCCGGGTGATTAGGTCATAGGTAAACACCGCGTTTTCGGCCCCTACAAAAATCTTGTTGTTGCCTTGTGAGATGTCCTTTACCGAAACATATGAAAAATAGCCTATCCAACGATCTTCAAAGTTTTGTGAGGCCGCCAGCCACGGAAGCAATAAAAGAAGGGCAAGGATGCTCCGCATCATAAAAACCGGGTTTTGGTTATTAACATGCTAAAATAGTATTTATTGCCGAAGAGAGACGAAAAATGCCTTTCCAATCCACGATTTTTGAATGGCGGAAGCAAAGGCATTTCATAAACTCTATGGCCGTGTGCGTATTATACCACCCCCTGGGCCAGCATGGCATCGGCAACCTTTACAAAGCCGGCGATGTTTGCGCCCTTTACGTAATTAATATGGCCATCATCCTCGGTTCCATATTTCACGCAGGCCTCGTGTATGTCGTTCATTATTTTATGGAGTTTCTCGTCTACTTCTGCGGCGGTCCAACTAAGCCGCAATGAGTTTTGCGACATTTCCAGGCCCGAAGTAGCCACCCCGCCGGCGTTGGACGCCTTGCCCGGGGAGAATAGGATTCCCGCTTTTTGAAATTCCTGGATGGCTTCCGGGGTACAGGGCATGTTGGCCCCTTCGCCCACGCAAATACATCCGTTGTCTATAAGTGCTCTGGCCTCCTCGCCATTCAGTTCGTTTTGGGTGGCACAGGGCAGGGCAATGTCGCATTTTACTTCCCAAGGGCGTTTTCCTTCAAAATAGGATGCTTCGGGAAATTTTTCGGCATATTCCGAAATACGGCCGCGCCTTTCGTTTTTAAGTTCCATCACAAAATTGAGTTTCTCCCGGTCCAGGCCTTCGGGATCGTGGATAAATCCCGTTGAATCTGAAAGGGCAATCACCTTGCCGTCAAATTCCATCACCTTTTGTGCGGCATATTGGGCCACATTGCCGCAGCCGGAGATAACCACTTTTTTGCCTTTGAAACTTTCGTCGCGGGTGGCCAGCATGTTTTTGGCAAAATACACATTGCCATAGCCCGTGGCCTCCGGGCGGATAAGCGAGCCCCCATAGGAATAGCCCTTGCCGGTGAGCACGCCGGTAAATTCATTTCGGATGCGCTTGTACTGGCCAAAGAGGAAGCCTATTTCGCGCCCACCCACGCCAATATCGCCCGCGGGCACGTCTGTGTCTGGGCCTATGTGGCGGAAGAGCTCGGTCATAAAGCTTTGGCAAAAGCGCATGACCTCTAAATCGCTTTTCCCTTTGGGGTCAAAATTGGAACCTCCTTTGCCACCGCCCAAGGGTAGGGTGGTAAGGCTATTTTTGAAGGTCTGCTCAAACCCGAGAAACTTTAGGATGCTCAGGTTTACCGAAGGGTGGAACCTAAGCCCGCCTTTATACGGGCCAATGGCCGAATTGAACTCTACCCGATACCCCTTGTTCACCCGGATATGGCCCTTGTCATCGGTCCAGGGTACACGGAACATAATCACCCGTTCGGGCTCCACCATTCGCTCCAAAAGCTGCTTGTTGGCGTACTTTTCGTTTTCCTCGATAAAGGGGATCACGGTTTCGACAACCTCGGTTACGGCCTGCAGAAATTCAGGCTCGCCGGGGTTCTGTTTTTCGACTTTATCGATAAAGTCCTTAATGTTTTGCTTCATTGTTTGTTATTCTGATTTACTTTTAGCGAATTCCATTATACGAAAAACAATCACGACCGGAGCACGGCAATTTTCTATTATTCATAAAAAAGCCGAGTTGATTAAGCTTTTTGTATAAGGAAGGGACAAAGATAAGCGTTATGATAAAAACTGGACCGAAATGAATTGCAAATTCGCCAAATCGCGGCATTAAATTTCACCGTTAAACATGTTTTTATATATTTGTTAGGTCTCAAGCTAAACCCATCGCCCTTATGAATACCAGAATTCTGCTATTGGTATTTTTCCTGTTCGGCTTTTCGCATCAAGAAATCTATAGTCAATTTGGTTTCTCCCACGAGTTGGGGCTCATTACCGGCCCAGTGGTTTTCTATTCCGATTTTGGCCAACGCAACAACTTCGAGACCAATGCCAAAAACACAGGTTTCGGCATAGGCTTGATACATTACATAAATTTTTCCTATAGGGCCGACTGTAACTGCTATACGCGAGACACCTATTTTAATGACCACTTCAAGATCCGCAATGAGATTGATTACCACAGGACCCATTTGGAACACTATGGGGAATGGGTGAGGCCCGAAAAAACCTCGTTATTTGCCGATCAATTGCGGGCTATGAGCGGCACCACCACAGTCTTTGAAATTGGTTCGCAACTGGAATATTTCCCCTTGAGCATCCGCAACTTTGCCGCAGGAGGGTTTAGGATTGCTCCCTTTTTGAGCGCCGGGGTACACTGGGTAAATTACAATACTGAAATCAAATCGGCCATGGGGCCGTTGAACACTCCTGTATCAACACCCGACAAGTACTTTAATTCGTTTCAACAGGGGCCTGGATCTACCTGGGCCGTGGTGGCCAGTGTGGGCATCCGCTACAAGCTTACGCCCATGAGCGACCTGATGCTCGACAGCCGATGGGAATATTATTTTTCTGATAAAGTAGATGGTCTTGACCCCAGTTTTGAGAACAACGGCATTGTTCCCGTACCCGAAAATAAAGCCAATGAGTGGATTTACTGGCTGAACATAGGCTATATTTACTATATTGAATAAGGAAAAAACCAACAATTTTCAAAGGCCGGATCTATAAGAAATCCGGCCTTTGTCATTTATGGTAAAACGGCACTACCCTATGGCCTGTTCCAGATCGGCGATAAGGTCATCAACATCCTCAATGCCCACCGATAGCCTTATGAGTGAATCAACCACCCCAGACCTTTCCCGTTCGGTCTTGGGAATGCTGGCGTGGGTCATACTGGCCGGATGGCCGGCAAGGCTCTCTACGCCTCCAAGGCTTTCCGCTAAGGTGAAGATTTTCAGGTTTTCAACGATGCTGATGGCATCCTCATAATTATTGCCTTGGGTCACGAAAGAGATCATCCCTCCAAAGTCCTTCATCTGTTCCTTGGCAATGGCGTGGTTAGGGTGGTCTTTAAAACCGGGCCAATACACCTTTTCAATTTTTGGGTGCTTTGCCAAATATTCGGCAATGGCCTTCCCGTTTTCGCAATGGCGCTGCATACGCACGTGAAGGGTCTTTAGGCCGCGCAGCACCAAAAAGCTGTCTTGGGGCCCACAAATGGCGCCACTGGCATTTTGGATGAACTTTAGCTTTTCGGCTATTTCCTCATCCTTTACAACCAGGGCGCCCATCACCACATCGCTGTGGCCGCCCAAATATTTGGTAGCGCTGTGCATCACGATATCGGCTCCCAAATCAAGCGGTTGCTGAAGATAGGGCGTGGCAAAGGTATTGTCCACCGCCAGCAACAAGTTGTGCTTTTTGGAAATGGCCGCTGCTTTTTTGATGTCGATAATGTTCATCATCGGGTTGGTGGGCGTTTCTACCCAGATGAGTTTGGTTTTATCGTTTACGAAGTCTGCTATCTTTTCGGCCCGGTCCATCCCGATAAAACGGAATTTGATTCCGAACCCTTCAAAAATCTTGGTAAACAGTCGGTAGGTGCCGCCATAAAGGTCGTTGGTCGAGATTACCTCATCGCCGGGTCTTAAAAGCTTCATCACGGCATCAATGGCTGCCAGTCCGCTTCCGAAGGCCAAGCCGTATGCACCGTTTTCAATACTGGCAAAAGCGCCTTCCAGGGCAGCGCGGGTGGGGTTTCCGCTTCGCGAATATTCAAAGCCCTTGTGGCCGCCGGGGGTTGATTGTGAATAGGTCGAGGTTTGATAAATGGGCGGCATGACCGAGCCATAGGCCGGATCTACTTGGTGCTGCCCGCCGTGTATTGTTTTGGTGTTGAATTTCATAGGTCCCGTTATGAGTTTTTAAGTGAATTTACAATCTCTCGTATCCATAGAACGGATTTAATATAACTTTTGCAATCCCTCATTCTAAAGTTCTTACTTTTGACGTAAGCAAATGTAACAGTTCCATTTGTGATTGCTAACCATCCAAATCTTTATTAGTGTATGTACCCAAAAATTACTGCCGTTGTTTGTTTGGCCATGTTGTGCTTGGGGTGTGGGCAGGAAAATAATCTCGCCTTTGACTCCCTGAGTTTTACCGAAAGGGATCTTGATCTTTGCCAGGACCGCCAGTGCCCCGAAGTGACCATAAACTATGTAGAGGCCCAGGGCGATGATGCCGTTTCGGAAAAAATTAACCGAAAGATCCAGCATTTTATTTTTGCCTCCCTTCTTATGGGCGAAGATAGCATCCCCACCGCCAAGAGCCTCCAGGAGGCCGCGAGGGGCTTTGTGGAGAGTTATTTCAATGACAAGGCACAATTCCCCGATATGGCGGGGGCATATTTTGCCGAAATTTCGGTAAACCAACTTTACGCTTCCGATGAAATTCTCTGTTTTGAAATGCGCCAATATCTTTTTACCGGTGGGGCCCACGGTTATGGCACTACCTCATTTTTAAAC
>CAYSLM010000119.1:0-7483 GCA_964431895.1 uncultured Aequorivita sp. | reverse complement strand
ATACCGAAAACTTCAGCAACTGGGCCATTTCGATACCAAAACCTCCAGCTGGCTCGCCACCCCTGCCAAAATTCGAGATTTGGGCGGGGCCCTGTTTGGCGATTTCCGATTCCAAACGACATTTGTGTACCACAATGGAGCAGAATCATATTACGCCTCACGTGGTTTCCGTGGTTGTTTAAAAGTATAGAAAGCAAATGCTATTCCCTTTCGTGTTCCTCCAAATCTTTCCGTAAATCAAGTTTCCGAAGTTTTGGAAAAAAGATTCCCGTACCCACCACCGTAAGCAAGGTCATACTACCGCCGAAAACCACGGCAGTCACGGTACCCATCAGCTTGGCAGTGAGCCCACTTTCAAAGGCGCCCAATTCGTTTGAGGACCCTACAAACATGGAGTTGACCGAGGCCACACGGCCGCGCATGGCATCGGGGGTGCGCAATTGCAGGATGGTTTGGCGGATAATTACCGAAATGCCATCGGCCAGACCGCTCAAGAAAAGCGCAAATACCGAGACCCAAAACCAAGTAGAAAGACCGAAAACGATAATACACACCCCAAAGGCAAAAATTGCGCCCAACAGTTTATAGCCCGCATTCTTATTAAGGGGAAAATACGCAGATGTAAACATAATGAGCAAGGCGCCCACGGCAGGTGCCGCCCGCAAAACGCCGAAACCTTCCGGCCCTACTTTTAGGATATCCTGTGCATAAATAGGCAACAGCGCCACCGCCCCGCCAAAAAGTACGGCAAACATATCAAGGGTAAGCGCCCCAAGAATAACCCGGGTGTTCCTGACGAATTTCAGCCCCTCTTTCAAACTCTTCATAACCGGTTCCCCTATTTTTGGATTGAGGATGGGCTTTTTCGGAATTTGCAAAAGAAGCAACAGCGCCATAAGCGAAAACCCGAAAATAAAGCACATAGACCAATGTACACCCACCCAATGGATGGCAAAACCTCCAACCGCCGGCCCCACCACGGCGCCCATTTGCCACACCGAACTGCTCCAGGTAGCCGCATTGGGATAAAATTTCTTGGGAACCAACAACGAAAAAAGCGAGAAAATGGTTGGTCCCAAAAATGCACGTACTATTCCGCCGAGAAAAACCAGAAAATAAACCGAATAGAGCACAAAATTGGTAGAAAGATCGGCTACCACCCGGGGCCAGGTCAATAGAAAAAGACCCAGGCTCACCACCGAAAAACCGAAAATACATTTAAAGAGCAGCCCGCGTTTTTCATGTTGATCAACAATATGTCCGGCAAAAAGAGCCATCGACACAGCGGGCACCACCTCCATGAGCCCAATGATTCCCAAAGAAAGCGGATTTTTGGTGATGCTATATACCTCCCACTCAATTACCACAAACTGCATACTCCAGGCAAAGACCATAGCAAAACGCACCAAAAGAAATATATTGAATTCCCGAAAACGTAACGCAGCATAAGGGTCGTTTTTACTCATCTGGCCTTGGAAATAGGTGTTAAAACAGAAAAGGAATCCCGCTCATCACGGAAGATTGGTGGCAAAAGTACTATACAAGACTGAATATGGCAACGGCATAAAGATAAAACCGTACAAAACGAAGCAGGCCAAACAGCAGATAATTCCGGAATCTGTAGCCTATCATACCGGCAGCCATACTTGTCATGGAAAAAGGAATAGGAAGCAACGCCCCTACCACAATAAGAAACCCTCCCCATTTTCTGATATGGCGCAAATGTTTTTTCATTTTGCCCTCCATATAGGCATATACCTTGGGCAGGGTAAATATCCATTTTCCGATAAAATAGGAAAAGATACCGCCAAGATAGGAAAGTGCGGCCAAAAGCGTAAGATAGAGCACCGGTTCAGGCATTTTATCGCTCCAGGCAATAAAGATTTCTGGCGGTACTAAGCCCAATAACGATTCCGAAGCCAAAAAGATAAGCAAGATATTTATTGGCGCATAGGTTTCAGTAATATAAGTGAAAAGCGCACTGAAATCCACCACATATAGATCCAGTACAATAAGGCCGGCTACCACCAAAACGATGGGAAGAAGCGCCTTCCTTAAACTTTGGCCCACAAAGGAATAAAATCCCGTGTATTTATAATACAAATGGGCGCGCTTCAATTTATTGGTTTCTGTTCTCCGTACAGTGCTCATAATTTATTTGGGGTATTTTATCAAGGGTGCAAATATAGTCCTTAAGCCACATTCCCACAAGGCTTTGCCCCGGTTCTTCCGGTTAATGGTATGTTAAGTTTTATAACCTGCGCCTCAACCCAAATGTTAAGCTTTAGTTAAACTATTACTTTGTATTACATAGTACTGTAACAAAACCCAAACCAAGGCGTCCTTTAAGTATAACCACAAAAATTCAATTTATTATGAGAACCCTGGACAACAATCATTTGACAGAAAAAATGAAGACATCAAAAGCCTATACCTGGAACTTAAAGAGAAGGTATCGCTAAGACCAAATGTAAATCTATAAAACGAACAAAAATGAGAACGCTAGACAACAATGAGACAATCCACAGACCACGTATTTCCAAATCCCATATCTGGAACGAAAAGAGACGGCATAAAAGTGCCCGATTTAACTGACCCCTAAAAAACAAATTATGAAAACTTTACGCAACATAAACAAACGGATAAAAGTTGGAGCACAAAAACTCCATACGCTCCATTTATACAATGAAAAACACCATCTTTTTGAAGACCCTACCCTGGGCAGGATACACAAAACCATTTTTTGATCTGCCCGGGCCCGCCCCATAAAGCCGAACTGAAACGCCTTAGTCCGGCTTTTTTGGTTTCGGCAATTTCGGTTTTTTAACTGAAGGGCTTTGTTCCCTTTTTGAAATCTCCTTCTTGCGCTGAATATTTTTCTTGGGCGGCATGGGCCCGCGCAGATGAACAATAAGCCCATTTAAAAAATTCCGCAGAAACTGATCGCCGCACTCCATATACTTCGGATGGTTCTCATTCCTGAAAATAGCGCCCAATTCGCTTTTTGAGACCGAAAAATCGACCAACGCACAAATCTTTACAATATCGTCATCGCGTAACTTATGCGCCACGCGAAGTTTTTTCATGATATCGTTATTGGAGAGGGCCATAAATTGAATTTTTGATGGGATCTGAAATATTCTTTAGGCGAAGATACCGAAAAAATAGGCAATCTTAAATAATGTTATTCTTTAATTAAACCCTGTTAAAAACACTTAGGCTCCCGATAGTTTTGGATATCTTTAAAAGAAAAATGAAAAATTCAAAAAAACAGGACAAAAAGGAATTAAAGTATAACCCCAACGTCACCGAGCACGACAAAGATATTCTGAAGCAAAAAAACATCCACGGCGATGGAGGTGATGACCAACAGCTTAGAGAGCGAAAAGACAAAGTTGATTTTGAAGGCAGTGGTCTCGACGTTCCCGGCCGAGAAAAAGCAAAAAAGCAGAAGGGCAACCAGTTGCGGGATGAGGAAAACCAGCTTTTTAGCCAAGGCGGCGAAACCAAGGAAAACCTAGAGCAGGATAACACGCTTTAATTTACTGTCCGGTCGGCACCATATAAACCGGGATCTTCGTTTTTTCCAGTACGCTAGATGCCACGGTTCCCAGGAATAGCTTTTCCAGAGTGCCGTGGCTGTGGGTGCCCATTACTATTAAATCGGCGTTCCACTCTTCTGAATACTCCAGTATTTTTTTTGCCGTATCACCTTCTGCGAGATGGGTCTGGATATTTTCATCCTTTAAATGTTTTTTGGTCTGCTCCAAATAATCCTTTGCCACGTTTACAAATTCTTCTTGTATACTGTAATCAACGGGAAAGGCGTAACCTTCATACCCCATAAACGGCTCGTACTGCATCCCGTAATAGCGCACTTCGGCAAGCACGTGAAACAAACAGACCTCAGCCTGCATCAATTTTGCCAGCTCATATCCCTTATGGACCACTCTTTCCGAATTGGGGTTATAATCCAATGCTATCAATACTCTTTTCATATCAACACTTATTTAGTTATGGAATTTACGCTTTGGTTTTCCAGAAACTGCCCATGATAGACGGGCGGATATACCTGTTCATAACATCTAATCTCAGTTTCTACCTGCTTAAAGATAAGACTTCTATTTAACTCTGAAAGCGAAGAACAGCCGGCAGCGGCAAAAAGTTCCAAAAATTCCCTTACCGTCCTATCCTGGTAGTTTCTTACGCGCTTCCATTTTTCCTCAACC
The DNA here is from genome assembly GCA_964431895.1 of uncultured Aequorivita sp. Lineage (GTDB taxonomy): Bacteria > Bacteroidota > Bacteroidia > Flavobacteriales > Flavobacteriaceae > Aequorivita. The sequence continues at coordinate 3,254 of CAYSLM010000119.1, read as the reverse complement.
ACCAGGCCCCGCATCAGGTTGGGATTGTTGGTGGTGACGCCCGTGGGGCATTTATTGGTATCGCATCTCAAAGCCTGTATACAGCCAAGTGCCAGCATCATTCCCCTTGCTGAATTACACACATCGGCACCTAGACAGAGTGCTTTAAAGATGTCAAAGGCCGTGAAGATCTTGGTGGCCGTAAGCACTTTAATATCCTTTTTGAGTCCGTAACCGTTCAGGGTATCCGCGACAAACACGAGAGCCTTTTCCCAAGGCATTCCCACATAGTTTGAAAAATCGATCGGGGCTGCGCCGGTTCCTCCTTCCGAGCCGTCTACGGTGATAAAATCGGGTTTTATTCCAGTTTCCACCATCTTGGTACAAATTTCCCTAAACTCTTCCTCACTGCCTATGCACAGTTTAAATCCTATAGGTTTACCATTGCTCAGATCGCGCATTTGCGCAATAAAACGCAAAAGGCCCTCGGCATCGCTAAAAGCGGAATGGCCCGGCGGCGACAATACCGTGGTATGGGGCTTTACCCCACGGATTCGCGCAATTTCCTCATTGTTTTTTACCGCTGGGAGTACGCCACCATGCCCTGGTTTGGCGCCTTGCGAAATTTTTATCTCGATCATTTTCACCTGCGGAATGGCGGCCTTCTCCTTAAATTTTTCTGGCGAAAAATTGCCATCCTCGGTCCGGCATCCAAAATAGCCCGTCCCTACTTCATAGACCAGGTCGCCTCCCTGGAGGTGGTAATCTGAAATGCCCCCCTCCCCCGTATCGTGAAAAAAGTTGCCGGCCTTGGCTCCCAAATTGAGGGCCAAAACGGCGTTTTTGCTCAAAGCCCCAAAACTCATGGCAGAGATATTGAAAATACTGGCACTGTAGGGCTGCTTGCAATCAGGGCCGCCTATGGTTACACGCGGCGGCTCGTCTAAAAGTGGGGCGGGATATATGCTGTGCTTCATCCATTTGGCGTTCTCTGCTTCCACGTTAAGCTCTGTACCAAAGGGATGGGTTTCCTTTTCGAGTTTGGCGCGTTCATAAATATAGGTACGGTGGTTGCGGTCTATAGGCTTGCCATCGGTATCGTTTTCCACAAAGTATTGATGGAGCTCGGGCCCAATCATTTCCAACAAAAACCGCATATGGCCCAAGACCGGAAAATTCCTGAGGATGGTGTGTTTCTTCTGGAAGAGATCATAAAACCCAATTCCAATAATCAAAATTCCGATAACCGAAAACCCGTAGGCAGGCCATATTGCGGTACAGGTAATAATTGCCATCACTCCAAGGGCAATGAAGGTAAACTGAATTGCTTCTCTCATGGTATTGAAGGTTTTTGAAAATCAATCTTATTTTGAACTGTGGAAAAATGTTCCAATCTCCTAGCATACACTGCAAAAATTTTTCGCTTCTGCATTTGCCGAAACTTCTTTCATACACTTTTCATCATTCCCGAAATTTGTTGGGATACATTCATCGGAAATTCATGTTTCCTAAAATTAACAAGCTTTTGGAAAATTCCGAAGGCGATATCTTTTTATTTCTGTTTCGTTAAGCAAAATTTAACGTCGCCAACCCATTTTAAAGAAAAGAAAAATTACTGTAAGGAGAATATCCCTCTACATTCAGGAAAGAAAAAAACCCTACTCCTTTACGATAATTGCCGTGGCCTTGTTGCCCGTTAAAAGGTTCCATTCATAGGAAGCCAGCAGATTGCCAATTTCGTCATAAATATTCAATTGGGCTGTATTGGGGCCTGAGGAGCCCTGGTTTAAGGCCTCAAAATCAATTTTATTGAAGCCCGATTGCAGCTCCAGGTTAAAGCCCCTAAAGCTTCCTTCAAGCCTGGCCCGCGGGATCATAATATCCCCATTCACATAAATGCGGATCATATCGCCATCTACAAATTCATGGTCGCGGTACATGATAGTGGCCGTTTTTGCAGAAGTTTTAAAATCGCCCAGATACTGGTCCTTGCCATATTGGGGCTTGATCTCCCTGTCCTGGCTAAAATATTTCGGCGCCTTGTTGGTTCCAGTATATTCCAACAGCCCATCGCCTTTTTCCATATCTATCTGTTCTTCCTTTTCGCGCCCCAGGTCAGCATTGTCAAAAGCATTGGGATTTTTCGTATTGGACAGCGTGGGCGCCTTTATGGCAGGCATCTCGAGACCAGTGGAATTTTCCATGGGGGACGGGGTACCCTCAAACCGCACAGAATTATTGGGAAGGTCAATCTGTGCCATAGCGGAAAGTGAGGAAATCAATATTGCGGAAAAAAGGTAAAACGTGCGCATAATCATTCAGCTTAAAGGACTATAAAGCCCAACAACAACTGCACCAAAAATAGTATTTAACCGCGTATAATTAAGAGGGTCGTACATTTTTATTTTCTGCCTTTCTTGCGATAGGACCGCCACACAAAAAACAGCATGATGGCACACAGGGGAAGCACTATGTAAAGAATAATATCTGCCGGGTCGCTCAGGTCAATGGGTTCTTCGCTTGGTTTGGGTACCTCGGTAGGTTTTTGGGCATAGGTGGCGGCCGTTGTAAGTACTGCCAAGGTGGCTAAAACATGTTTTGGATATTCCATTTTATTTTTTAGTCTTAAAGTAGGCAAAAAAAGCGGGAAATTCAAATTTTAACAATAACTGTTAACTATTTGGAAAATCCCAAAAATTGTCTTACTATGCCGTGTTATTATAAAAAACAGGAGTATATATGAGACAACTTAAAATCACGAAGCAGGTAACCAACCGAGAAACCAAATCTTTAAACAGTTATTTACAGGACGTCAGCAAGATTGATTTGATAACTGCCGAAGAGGAAGTGGAGTTGGCCCAGCGCATTCGTGAAGGAGATCAAGCCGCCCTCAACAAATTGAGCAGGGCAAATTTACGTTTTGTTATTTCGGTAGCAAAACAATACCAGAACCAAGGCCTTAGCCTTCCCGATTTGATCAATGAAGGGAATGTAGGCTTGGTTAAGGCCGCCAAAAGGTTTGACGAGACACGTGGGTTCAAATTCATCTCGTATGCCGTCTGGTGGATAAGACAGGCCATTCTTCAAGCCATTGCTGAGCAATCGCGGGTGGTACGCCTTCCGCTGAACAAGATAGGCGACATCAACAAGATAAAAAAGGCCTCTATACACCTGGAGCAGAAATTCCAACGGGTGCCCACGGCTGCCGAAATTGCCAAAGAGCTCGACTTCTCTGAGGCAAAGGTCAAGAGCTCGCTCAAGAACTCTACCCGCAG
>CAYSLM010000118.1:0-7673 GCA_964431895.1 uncultured Aequorivita sp. | reverse complement strand
GGGTAAATTTCTTTTTCGATTTAAAAGCCGGGGAAACCAAAACCTTCAGCGTAAAGTTGAACGCTTCCTACTTGGGAACCTATTATTTGCCGGGAACGCAGGTAGAAGCGATGTATGACAATAGCTATTATGCGAGGAACAAGGGGATGTGGGTAATAGTGGAGCTATGATTTTTTTGAGCGGTGCCCCTCGAGCGGGGAGCGGCCGGAAGACGGTGCGATAGAATGCCAATTCTTAAAAAAACGAGTGGTAATTTAGCTTTCATTGGTCCAGGATTTAAAAGGGTTTTTGCTCAGATTTGAATTGTAATATCTCACCTGGCCGGTAACCTCAACTCCCAACCAATCTGGTTTTGTAAAAGTTTCGGTCTCCGATTCCAATTCAATTTCGGCTATCACCAAGCCTTTGTTCTCGCCCATAAAATCGTCCACTTCAAAGGTGTGGCCGTCTATATCAACTTCATACCGGGTCTTCTCAATGATGCCGGGCTCACAGAGATGTAGCAGTTCCTCGGCCTCTGCCAGCGGAATCTGTCTTTCCCATTCAAACCGGGACAGCCCCGATTTGCTGCTCTTTCCCTTAACGGCAATAAAGCTGTCATTGCCCTGGGTGCGCACCCGCACCGTACGTTCCGGATGGGTATTCAAAAAACCCTGGACAATGTGGGTCCGTTTATGGGCTTGGGTTTTAAAAGCCTCGGAAGTGACCAAAAATTTACGTTCTATTTCTTGCATATTCCATTGTTGTAGAAACCTCACAGGTTCAAAAACCTGTGAGGCTCTGTTCAAAACTTATGTTGCTATTTCCTTTATTTTTTCCGAAGTGATTATTTCTTCGGAATAACCTTCATTTGCCAAAATCAGCATGGCTTGGGCAATGGTTTCGGCCTTTATCATTTTATATTTCCTTGGAATCAAAAATCCGAAGGTTTTCATAAAAAAGGAGGCAAGGTTTTCGCCAAAACGGCTTTCATTTCGGTCGCCATCAATCAAGGAAGGTTGCAGGATATAGGTGTTCTTTATGCCCTGTTTTAAAACATCGCGCTGCATTTGGCCTTTGGTCTTGTTGTAAAAAATACGGCTGTCTTCATCTGCGCCCATGGCCGAAATGACGATAAAGGTATCCACGCCGTTCTGTTTGGCAAGTTTTGCAGCCGTAACGGGGATGCCGTAATCTATCTTTTTATAAGTGTCGTCATCGGGCGTTTTGGCCTTGGTGGTGCCAATGCAGCAGAATACTACGTCGGCCGTAAACCATTCGGAATGATTTTCCAGTTGGAACAAATCGATTATATGTTCCTCAATTTTCGGGGAATCCTTTTTTACGGGGCTTCGCGAAAACAATTTGATTTTTCCAAAAGCGGGGTCGTGCAGCAGCTTGTTTAAAAGAATGCCGCCCGTTAAGCCCGTGGCGCCCAAAATGATAGCTGTTTTCATGGTATAAAGATAGCTACAAGACTTTTAAAACCACAGAGGATTTTCAAAACCTTAGCAGTTTGGAAACCATTAAAGATAGTATTTTTACCCTATGTTTCCAGCCTCCAATTTCCGAAAGATAATCCACATAGATATGGACGCCTTTTATGCCTCGGTAGAGCAGCTTGACCATCCGGAGCTACGCGGAAAGCCTTTGGCCGTGGGCGGCAGCGAGAAACGGGGTGTGGTGGCCGCGGCCAGTTATGAGGCCCGCAAATTTGGGGTGCGCAGCGCCATGAGCGGCGTGGCGGCCAAGCGCAACTGCCCGCAACTCATCTTTGTACGGCCCCGTTTTGACCGCTACCGCGAAATTTCCAAACAGATACGCCACATCTTCCACCAATATACCGACCTGGTAGAACCGCTTTCGCTGGACGAGGCCTACCTTGACGTGACCGAAAACAAAAAGGGCAACCCCAGCGCCACCCTGATCGCTTCCGAAATAAGGCAACAGATAAAAACCGAAACCGGTCTGAATGCCTCGGCGGGGATTTCGATAAACAAGTTTGTGGCCAAGATTGCCAGCGATATCAACAAGCCCAACGGACAAAAGACCATTGGCCCCGAGGAGGTGGTTCCGTTTTTGGAAACGCTGGATGTAAAGAAGTTTTACGGCGTGGGCAAGGTAACCAAGGAAAAAATGTACCGTTTGGGCATTTTTACGGGGAAGGATTTAAAAAGCCAGACGCTCGAATTTCTGGAGGAACACTTCGGAAAGAGCGGCCATTTTTATTTCGATATCGTGCGGGGCATCCACCACAGCCGCGTAAAGCCGTATCGCATCCAGAAATCGCTGGCTTCGGAACACACTTTTTCAGAAAATATCTCCTCAGAGATATTTATGCTGGAGCGCCTTGACCACATTGCCGCCGAGGTGGCGGCCCGTCTGGCAAAAAGAAAGCTGGCCGGCAAAACCGTGACCCTCAAGATACGCTACAGCGATTTTTCGCTACAGACGCGCAGCAAGACCCTTCCGGAATATTTGGATAGCTCCCCAGCCATTCTGGCAGTGGTAAAAGAGCTGCTCTTTCAGGAACGGATGAAAGACTCGGTACGCCTGTTGGGCATCTCTATTTCCAATCTCAACAATGAAAGCACCCAGAATGGCGCCCCGCCCGAGGAAAGCATCGACGTACAGTTGAAATTGGAATTTTAAACCTCGGCCAATCCCCGGGTTTCTGGGCAAATAAGTTTTAATTATAGCAGAAGGCTCAGTATCTTTAAAGCAAACAAAAAATCCACAAGATGAAAGCTACAGTTTTTTTCCTCTTATTATTCACGTCTGCGGGGCTAGTTTTTTCGTGCAAGAACGAAACCAAAAAAGGCGCGGAAAATGCCGAAACCCTCACCGATACCATTCCCGCCCAGCCCGCGCCCAATGTAAAGTACGTTACGGCGGTGAGTGGCCTCACCCTACGCGAGCACCCCAATCTGCAGAGCAACAAGCTCACGGTCATGCCCTTGGGCAGCCAGGTAAAGGTCATCAAGGCCGAGGAGCAGCCTACCATGAACGTGGGCGGAATTGATGGCGCCATGGATGAGGTGGAGTTCAACAACCAAAGAGGATTTGCGTTTAACGGTTTTCTGTCGAGATTTTTCCCTGCCGGGGAAAATGCCGCCGCGGCACAATATGCCCAAGAATTAAAAAAGGATTTTCCGCAGGTAACCTATACCGAATCTACCGGAGGCACGGCCACCAAGCCCACCAAGACCGAAGTGTTGGTCCTGCCCACATCGCACTGGCACGAGGGGTTTTTTATTGCGCAGCAGCTTTTTGGCATCCCGCGCAGCTTTGCCTTTCCCAACCCCAAGGGCGCCAATCACGAAACCCAGCAAAACAACAACCAAAAGAAAGGTGACCTGATCAACGAACTTCAAATTTCGCGGAACGGCAACCAACTCCAAAAGATAGAATATAAATACAAGACCAAAGGCCACGGCTATACGGTAACCATCACCAAGGAAGGCGACGCCATGCGGCTGGAAAAGACCGAAATGGTGGAGTAACGGGCTGGGGTTGCGAAGGTGCCCTGGGAACTTTAACCAATTTGATTGCGGGTTAAATCAAATGGCTTGATACCAATTTTTTATCCGCAAACCCAAAATTGAATTTCGGCGGAATTTTTTAAAAGCTGAATGGAGACCTGCCCCCTACTTCACCTGCGAAACCCGTAGGGTATTTACCATCCCCTTCTCGGCAATAGGCATGGCGGCCAGGTTGATCAGGTAATCGCCCTTGTGCACATAGCCACTTTCAAAGGCTATTCGGTTAACATCTTCCACGGTTTCGTCAGTGCTTACATATTTGTCATAATAAAATGCCTTGACGCCCCATAACAAATTGAGCCGGGCCAGGATGCGCTTGTTGCTGGTAAAGGCCAGGATATGTGCCGAAGGTCGCCAGGCCGAAATCTGGAAGGCCGTGTAGCCGCTGTTGGTGAGGGTACAGATGGCTTGGGCCTCAATCTCGTTGGCCATATGGGCTGCGTGGTAGCAGATGGATTTTGTGATGTAGCGATTGGTCTTTATCTGTGGCGGCTCTTGCGGCACGCGTATCAGTTCGGAATTTTCAACGCTTTTTAAAATTTTGGCCATGGTCTTTATCACGGCCACGGGATAATTGCCCACGGAGGTTTCCCCCGAGAGCATTACGGCGTCGGCGCCATCCATCACGCTGTTGGCCACATCGTTCACCTCGGCCCGGGTGGGCGTGAGCGAGGTGATCATGGTTTCCATCATTTGGGTGGCGATGATCACGGGAATACGGGCGCGCTTAGCGGTAAGCACCAATTCTTTTTGGATGAGCGGCACTTCCTCGGCCGGCACCTCTACCCCCAGGTCGCCACGGGCCACCATGAGGCCGTCGCAATAGGCAATGATACGGTCAATATTCTGTACTGCCTCGGGTTTTTCTATTTTGGCGATGATCGGGATTTTATATTCCGAATGGGCCTCAATCAGGGCTTGCAATTCCTTTAGGTCCTCGGCATGGCGCACAAAGGATAGCGCCATCCAGTCTACTTTTTGTTCGATGGCAAAGATGGCATCTTCTTTGTCTTTTGCAGTCAAGGCGGGCAGGGAAATATTGGTCTTGGGCAGGTTCACCCCTTTTTTGGACCGCAGGGGGCCACCTTGCACCACCATTACCTTTACCTCATCCTTGTCATTGGTTTCAAGCACTTCAAAAATAAGCTTGCCATCGTCAAGCAAAACTTTTTCGCCAGGGTTTACGTCTTTTGGGAACTGGTCGTAATTCATATACACCTTTTCGCGGTTGCCTTCAAACTCCTTTCCGGTGCAGAAAAGAAGTTCGTCGCCGGGCTGTACCACTACTTCCTCCCGCATCATCCCCACGCGCAGTTTGGGCCCTTGCAGATCGGCCATGATGGCCACGTGGGTATCCAGTTTTTCAGAAAGGCTCCTAATGGTCTTAATATTATTGGCAACCGTTTCGTATTTGGCGTGTGAAAAGTTGATTCTAAAAACATCGACGCCCTCGCGTATCATATATTCCAATATCTGGGCCGAGGAGGTTGAGGGCCCAAGGGTGGCTACTATCTTGGTTCTTTTTTTATTTGACATTCAATCGAAAATTAAATTGTTTTTTGATTTTATATAGGCCGGTTCCAACGGATAAGCGGAAATTATCTGCGATATTCCGTTTAAACGGGAAACGAAATCGGGAAGCGGCACCTTTTCAAAATCTGAATATATCTTCAGAAGAAAATCTATTTTTTTATATTCCGGCAGCAAAAAATGGTCCCTGAACGATTCGGTGCCGGCAAAAAGCCCATCAGAGCTCTGGAGGGCGGCATCGGCCACCCGGCATTTGTTGGCCACCAGATAGTACTGGCTATAGGTAGATGGATCGGTAAAGTCAAAAATGGGAAAGGAGAGCATCATCCCCCCTTCCTTTAGGTCAATATCAAGTCTTCTTCGCCTAAACCGGGTGTTGAGGTACCTGTTCATCAAAAAGGCAACTTTATAGGGTTCTTCACTGCAATGCACAGCCAGAAGGGTATAGGGCTCCTCAAATTCCGATTCCAGGACCAGTTTATGCTGTGCCATATCTTGCATACTTATTATGAAAACAAACCCTTTTATACGTATTGCCGAACTACAAAAATAGGCAACTTATTAGGTATTGACTAAAGAAGTAGCGCCTCTCGCCTTGAATTAAAGAAATATTAACCTTTATGACTGGGCGGTCTGGGCCTCGGTCTTGATCTGCAGCTTGTAGAACGCTCTTTTTGCGGCGCGTTCCTCGGCTTTCTTTTTAGAAGTGGCGCGGGCTTTGGCAATGGTCTCTTCGCCCAATTTCAGCCGTACGGCAAAGTGTTTCAGCTCGTCCTTGCCATCGTCTTCATAGACTTCAAAATGAAAGTGTTTCTTGTGTTTTTGGCACCATTCAATAAACAGGCTTTTGTAACTTATAACCTTGCCCTCGAGTTTTTTGATATCGACATAGGGCTTGATGACCCTTTTTTGGATAAACTTTTCGCAATATTTAAATCCCCTGTCCAGATAGATGGCGCCAACCAGGGCTTCAAACACATTGCCGTAAATATTGCCGCTGAACTGTTGGGTGGGCACGGTGGCCTTTAGAAAGCGTACCAGTTGCAGGTCGCGCCCCAGCTCGTTTAAGTGCTCGCGGCTCACTACCTTGCTGCGCATTTTGGTGAGATACCCTTCATTGCCACCCGGCACTTTTTTAAAGAGGTGGGCGGCGATAACGGCACCCAGCATGGCATCGCCCAAAAACTCGAGGCGCTCATAATTCTGCGGCTGGCCATTGGGATTTTTTTCGTTGGTGGAACGGTGGGTAAAGGCCGTTTCGTAAATAGACAGGTCTTTTGGCTTAAAGCCTAATATTTTCTTTAGGGAATTAAAAAATTCCCCGTTGCCATCGTTACGGGAAGAAAATATTTTTTTAATGGAGGCCATTAATAATTTTAGGCATCAAGTTTCTTAAAGAGTACGCAGGCATTGTGCCCGCCGAACCCAAAGGTATTGCTCATGGCTACTTTTATGTCGCGCTTCTGGGCTTTATTTAGGGTAAGGTTCAATGAGGGGTCAATGTTCTCATCTACTGTAGTGTGGTTGATGGTAGGCGGCACTACGCCGTGCTGCATGGCCAGGATGGAGGCAATGGCCTCAATGGCTCCCGCGGCACCCAGGAGGTGTCCCGTCATTGATTTGGTTGAGTTGATATTGATATCCTTGGCGTGGTCGCCAAAAACGTTCACTATGGCCTTTAGCTCGGCCACATCGCCCAGGGGCGTTGAGGTGCCATGAGTATTGATGGCATCTACTTGGTCGGGGTCCATATTGGCATCGCGCAGGCAGTTTCGCATCACGCGCTCTACCCCGATTCCGTCGGGATGTGGGGCGGTCATGTGGTGGGCATCGCTGCTCATGCCACCACCAACCACTTCGGCATAGATCTTTGCGCCTCTTTTTTTGGCGTGCTCATATTCCTCAAGGATCAGGGCACCGGCGCCTTCGCCAAGTACAAAACCGTCCCGTGTGGCATCAAAGGGTCTTGATGCGGTTTCGGGGCTCTCATTGCGGGTTGAGAGGGCGTGCATGGCGTTAAAGCCGCCCATCCCGGCTATGGTCACTGCGGCCTCACTCCCGCCGGTCACGATAATATCGCAGTGGCCCAGACGGATGTAGTTGAGCGCATCGATCATAGCGTTGGCCGAGGAGGCACAGGCCGAGACCGTGGTGTAGTTGGGCCCCATAAAGCCGTGCTTGATGGAAATGTTGCCGGGTGCAATGTCGGCAATCATTTTGGGAATGAAGAAGGGGTTGAAACGCGGCGTTCCATCCCCTTCCGCAAAGTTCATCATTTCTTCCTGAAAGGTTTCCAGCCCGCCAATACCGGCGCCCCAAATTACGCCCACCCTAAATTTATCTATATCAATAAAGTCGATTCCCGCATCGAGAATGGCTTCATCTGATGATACCAGGGCGTACTGGGCAAAGCGGTCCAATTTCCGGGCTTCCTTCCGGTCAAAATGGTCCAATGGATTGAAATTCTTCAATTCACAAGCGAATTTGGTCTTGAACTTTTCAGTATCAAAATAAGTTATGGGCGCACAGCCGCTTTTCCCATGTTTTAGGCCTTCCCAATATTCATTGATATTGTTGCCAATAGGGGTAAGGGCACCAAGGCCTGTAACTACAACTCGCTTT
>CAYSLM010000117.1:0-8050 GCA_964431895.1 uncultured Aequorivita sp. | reverse complement strand
CCAGGCCCATCACTTCCTCCAAACGGGCAGCCGACTGCTGGTAGAGCTCCTCTTCGGGAGTTTGTTGCAGTTTTTTGGCACTATTTACTATACCGCCCCCTTTTTCGGCTATTTCCTGATAGCTCAACCCGTTTATTCTATCTACAAATTCCTGTTCACGGTTGCCGGCGTACACCAGGTGCGAATGGCTGTCGCACCAAGCCGGTAGCACTGTTTTGCCTGTGCAGTCAAGCGTTTTAAAGCCTTCGTGGGGTGGCATTTTGTCCATACTGCCGTAATCCACTATTTTGCCGTGCTTGATGTAGAGCCAGGCATTTTTTAAGGTGGGAAGTTTCTCCATTTCCTTCCCGGTTAGCTTTACAGGGCAGTTCTCGCGAACCTGCAATAATTCCTTGATATGTGTGAGCAATAAATTCATTGGCATCTTTTTGTAAAATTAATCTTGGCAGCGGTATTCCGAAAGACGAAATTTAATTTCCCAAGGACATTTTAAACCCGGCGCTGCTATTGGTCCATTTTTACCGTCAGAATAGGGAAATTGGCGTGGTTTGCCAGATCTTCAGAGATACTGCCCTCAAAAAACCTGGAAAGGCCGGTACGCCCGTGGGTAGGAATGGCGATCAGGTCGGCTTTTACCTTGTTGGCAAACTTGACGATCCCGTCCTCTACCGAATGGTCTGCCACAAATTTCACATCGTCCCACCTATTGAGGTTGCCATCGGCCTTTTGGAGAAAGGTTGCTATTTTCCGTTCCATGGCATCGGTCGTGCTAAAGCCTTCGCCGGGCACGTTGACGTGCAACAAAAGTATTTGTGCGCCCAACGGCTCTATGGTTTTGACAAAGGTTAAAAAGGAAGCTACCGCTTTCTCCGAAAAATCTGTCGCAAACACCACTTTGTTGAATTCTAACTGGCTGCTATCGCTTTTAATGACCAAGACGGGGATTTGGGAATGGCGCACGACCTTTTCGGTATTTGAGCCCACAAAAAACTCACTCAAACCGCTGGTTCCCTTTGAGCCCATAACAATTAGATCTGCTTTCTGCTCTTCGGCCACTTCGTTCAATTCGCTAAATACCTTGAACTGCCTTATTATGGGCGTAATGGAAATATCATTGAGGTATTCCTTTTGGATGAAGGCATCCAACTTTTTTTCGGCCAGTTTAATATAGAAAATAGCCTTGGCCGTGTGCTGCTCCTTGGTTTCCCTCCCGTAAGCATGGACGGTGGCCAGCTCTAGCATATGCAGGACAATTATCTTTGAATTGGTCTTTTTTGCCAATTTGGCCGCCGCGTGCAAGGCATGTTCGGAAGTTTCGGAGAAGTCAACGGGAACGATGATTTTTTTCATTGGGAATGGTTTTTTAGGTTTTTTCGAAGTTACAATTCTTTTAAAAGAAACCATATCCAAAACCTCTTTTTTTATATTTGGGCAAGGAGTAATTTTATAAAATCTACTATTCCAGAAAGCAAAACAAGTTTGTTGGGCTTATCTTTGTCTGTTCTTATTGCATAGTTTATGAAAGAAAAAAATATAGGAATCAACACCATTTGCACCCACGTGGGCGAAGTAGAGGACCAACAGTTTAAGGGGGCAGTCTCGCCCCTGTATATGTCCAGCAGCTACGCGTATGAAAATGTGGAGGTAAAACGCTATCCGCGGTATTTCAACACGCCCAACCAAGAGGCCCTTGCCAAAAAGATCGCCCTGCTCGAAAAACAGGAAGCCGCGCTCATTTTCGGGAGCGGAATGGCGGCCATAAGTACCACCATGTTGGCCTTTTTGCACCAAGGGGACCATGTGGTGCTGCCCCAGACCCTGTATGGTGGTACGTATAATTTTGTGGTGGAGGAATTTGGTAAATTCGGAATTGAATATTCCTTTTCCAAAGGTTTTTCGGAAGATCATTTTTCCGAAAAGATCCAAGAGAATACCAAAGTGATTTTTGTGGAAACGCCCTCCAATCCCTTGATGCGGATTACCGACCTGGCTATGGTTGCCAAGTTGGCCAAGCCGAGAGGAATCGTAACGATGATTGACAATACCTTCGCTTCGCCGGTAAACCAGACCCCGGCAGATTTTGGGATTGACATCATGATACACAGTGCCACAAAATATATGGGAGGGCACAGCGATATTTGCGCGGGCGCCGTGGCCGCAAATGAGGAGTACATTAAAAAAATTTGGAACCTGGCCAAAAACCTGGGCGGTAGCCTTAGCGACTATACGGTCTGGCTGCTGGAACGCAGTATGAAGACCATGGCCTTGCGCGTAAAGACCCAAAATGAAAATGCCGAGAAACTGGCTCATTGGCTGGAGAAGCAGCAATGGGTAGAGCGGGTATATTATCCCGGGCTCAAAAACCATCCTGACCATCTGTTGGCGAAAAAGCAAATGGCCGGCTATACTGGTATGCTTTCCTTTGAAATGGCACCCTCAATAAATGTAGATAAATTCTTGACGCATTTGAAATTGATCAAACCTTCCATGAGTTTGGCCGGGGTTGAATCTACCATACTTTCACCTGCAAAAACCTCCCACGCATTATTGTCTCCTGAGGCCAGAAAAGCGCAGGGGATAAGGGATGGTCTTTTGCGTTTTTCGGTAGGTATCGAGGAAGTTGAGGATATTATTGCCGATTTGGAAGCGGCGTTGCAGGAGGTTTCCGGAACGAAAAATAAATAATCACCTATTATGAAAATTGATATACTCGCCATTGGTGCCCATCCCGACGATGTAGAGTTGGGATGCGCCGCGACCTTGGCAAAAGAAATTGCAAACGGAAAACGGGTAGGCATCCTAGACCTTACCCGGGGCGAACTGGGCACCAGGGGCACTCCCGAAATTAGAGAAAAGGAGGCCGCCAGCGCGGCATCGATCCTGGGGGTGGAATTTAGGCACAACCTAAAATTTTCTGATGGATTTTTGGTAAACAACGCCGCCTCAAAACTTGAGATCATAAAAATAATCAGAAAATATAGGCCCGATGTGGTGCTGTGCAACGCCATTGACGACCGGCACATAGACCATGGCAAAGCCAGCCAAATGGCCAGTGATGCCTGTTTTTTAAGCGGTTTGCGCAAGTTGGAAACCATTTTTGAGGGAAACCACCAAAAGGCGTGGCGGCCCAAACACGTTTACCACTATATACAATGGAAAAATATTGAACCCCATTTTGTGGTTGACGTATCGGGCTATTTAGACCAGAAGCTAAAGGCCGTATTTGCCTACAAGAGCCAGTTTCACCAGAAAGAGGCAGCAGAGCCTGAAACACCCATTACCTCTACCAATTTTAAGGATAGCATTACCTACCGTGCCCAAGACCTGGGCCGTTTGATAGGAGTAGAGCACGGCGAGGGTTTTACGGCAGAGCGATACCCCGCCGTAGATTCCATTTTCAATTTAATTTGATTTTATTGAGGATGGGTATTGCGCAGCCATAAGAATTCAATTATATTTGCATCCGCTTTAGGGCCTTGTGCCTTTTGTAGCGGTACATGGTGGTTGTAGCTCAGCTGGTTAGAGCGCCTGATTGTGGTTCAGGAGGTCGCCGGTTCGAACCCGGTCTTCCACCCAAGACAAAGCCTTTCTTTTACGGAAAGGCTTTTTTTGTTTCTTCTAAAATCCAAAAGGAATTTATTCTACCATCAAGGTTTACAACTTTTTCAGGTTTCTTCGGAAAGTTAAATTGTATGCCCTTGTTTTTCTTAAATTAAAAAACGCTTCGAGGGGAAGCTTTTTTTCAGTTTAAGGATAAGGTTATCGTTAGGTCTGAAGACTAGACCGTGCTATTTCTTATCAATTGAAATTCTCTTTTCACGGTTGGCCAATTCCCAGGCGGTATAGAAAATCAACTTGGTGCGTTTGGCCAAGAGGTCATACTCTATCTTATCGGGTGTATCGGTCATTTGGTGATAGTCTTGGTGTACCCCGTTAAAATAGAAGATGATGGGCACGTTGTTTTTGGCAAAGTTGTAATGGTCGCTTCGGTAATAAAATCGGTTGGGATCATGGGGATCGTCAAACTTGTAATCCAGTTCCAATTGGGTGTATTTATCGTTCATCTGGGTAGAAACGTCCTGCAGCTCCTGGCTCAATTTGTTGCTTCCAATCAAATATAGGTAATTGGGGTTGTCTATTTTGTCTGGATCAATCCTTCCTATCATATCAATATTGAGGTCACAAACGGTATTTTCCAGCGGAAACAAGGGGTTTTCGGTATAATATCTCGATCCATAAAGACCGATCTCCTCTCCAGTTACGTGCAGGAATACGATGGTTCTTTTAGGGCCATGGCCGTCTTTTACAGCCTGTTCGAAAGCTTGTGCGATTTCCAGAATGGCGACGGTTCCACTGCCGTCATCATCGGCCCCGTTGTATATATTTCCTTGATCGTCAATTCCCACATGGTCCAGATGTGCAGAGATTACTATGACTTCCTCGGGTTTTTCAGATCCCTTGATATAGGCCACCACGTTCTCTGAAGGTTTTGGGTCTTTCCGTCCTTCAAAAAAACTTGCAGGAATCGGTTGGAAATAATCTACGGTTCCCGGCGCGGGCTGTATGCCCTCTTGTTTATAAAAGTCTCTGAGGTATGCGGCGGCGCGGTGCTGCCCTGGGGTGCCAGTCATCCGGCCTTCCATTTCATCGCCCGCGTAAACGTAGAGGTGCTCTTTCAGGTCATGGGCAGTTATGGTGTTTGCATAATCTACGTTGGTCTTTTTGGGTTGGGTGGTACTTGTTGTGCTGTTGCAGGATAGAATGAATGGAGAGAGAAAGAGAAAAAGTATAAATTTCATATTTTAAAATTGAAGATTAATCAAAAGAGACCAGGTCATAGTCTTCGGGAGCTAGACCGCCCCCATCTGAGAGATTGTAGGTAAGGGTGTGGGTCTTGGTGACTATATTGCCCTCACGGTCCTGCGATTTTACGGTAATTTTCACCAAATAGCTAATTCCCATGGAAGCTTCCCCGGTTTGGGTTTCGGTTATTTCTAGGTCTTCATTGCTAAATTTGGTGCCCTCGGGCAGATCCAGTTTTTCAATGGCATCCTTTTGGGCCAATTCCCGCAGCACCTCTTCCCGGTTTTTCTCTGTAGAACAGGAAAAGAACAGCAGGGCCATCATGGCAAAAGCAAATATTTTCATCGTAGGTTATTATTAATTTTTGCTGTAAAGATAGAATAAGAAGGGAGTGATAATGTAAAAGTTTTGTGAAAAATAAGGAGAAGGTCGTTTTCGGCCCAACCTTTTGTGCGGGCATTGATTATATTTGTTTAAAAACCAAAAAAATGAAAGTAGAACAAATTTATACCGGATGTTTGTCCCAAGGGGCATATTATATTGAGAGTGACGGGGAGGCGGCAATCATTGATCCCTTGCGTGAAACCAAGCCTTATTTGGAACGGGCCAAGCGAGACAATGCAAAGATAAAGTACATTTTTGAGACCCACTTTCACGCCGATTTCGTGAGTGGCCATATTACCCTCGCCCAACAAACAGGTGCATCTATCGTTTATGGGCCCCATGCCAATCCTTCTTTTGAGGCAGTTATGGCCCAGGACAATGAAGTTTACAAATTGGGCAAGGTTACCATCACCGCCATCCATACCCCGGGGCACACCATGGAGAGTACCACTTACTTGCTGAAAGACGAAAATGGTAAGGATTATGCCATCTTCAGCGGCGATACGCTATTTTTGGGCGATGTGGGCCGTCCAGATTTGGCGCAGAAGGCCAACGAACTCACCCAGGAAGATCTTGCGGGAATATTGTTTGACAGCCTTCGGAATAAAATCATGCCCCTGGCAGATGAAGTAATTGTTTATCCGGCCCATGGTGCGGGATCTGCCTGCGGAAAGAACATGATGAAAGAAACGGTAGATACCTTGGGCAATCAGAAGAAGGTCAACTATGCGCTTCGTGCCGATATGACCCGTGAGGAGTTTGTCAAGGAGGTAACCGAAGGCCTAGCCCCACCACCCGCTTATTTCCCAATGAACGTAAAGATGAACCGTGAGGGTTATTCCGATTTTGATCAAGTGATAAATAGGGGAACCACGCCATTAGACCCCGATGCCTTTGAGCAGATCGCCAATGAAACCCGCGCCGTTGTCCTCGATGTCCGCAACCAAGTCGATTTTATTGACGGGCATATTCCGCGCTCCATTTTTATTGGGTTAGATGGCGGTTTTGCCCCCTGGGTAGGAGCCCTGCTGGCAGATGTGGAACAGGAAATACTTTTGGTGGTGCCCCCGGGGAGGGAAGAAGAGGCCGTTACCCGCCTTTCAAGGGTTGGTTTTGATAGAACCCTGGGCTACCTAAGCGGCGGGATTGATGCCTGGAAAGAAGCCGGAAAGGAAGTAGATACCCTGGAATCAATCAGTGCCGATGATTTTAAGAAAAAAATGGAAGACAGAGTACCCGTTTTTGATGTGAGAAACGATGGCGAATTTGCAAACGCCCGGCTTTCCTGTGCCGAACATGTTCCCTTGGGTTTCCTCAATCAATACGTGGGTTCGTTTCCAGAAGGAGATAAATGTTATCTCTACTGTGCCGGTGGCTATCGTTCCGTAATTGCCGCTTCCATCCTAAAAAGTAGGGGTGTGCACAATGTGGTCAATGTGGCCGGAGGTTTTGCTGCCATAAAGAATGCCGGCATAGCTGTTGAAAACTAATGATAAGGTTAGGCTCCGCTGCTTTTTCGGAAATGACCAATCCCTTATATTTGAACTCATTTTATAACAAAAAGGGGAAAGACCTCTTCTGGTTTTCCCCATTATTAACCTGCGAGACTTTGTTTTCAATAATTGTTTGCCACAATTGATGGAACAAGTGTCTTCGAAAAAACCATATTTATTTATGAAAAAAATTACCTTATTATTTTTATTGATTTTTACCTCCTTTCTGGGCGTTCAGGCCCAGGCGGTTTTTATCAATGAGCTCCATTATGACAATACCGGGGCCGATGTTGATGAAGGGTTTGAGATTGCCGGCCCCGCCGGTACAGACTTGTCTGGGTGGCAAGTAGAGCTGTACAATGGCTCCAACGGCTCAGATTATGCCACAATAAACCTAACTGGCACCCTTCCCGATGAGGGGGCAGGCTTTGGTACCTTGTGGTTTGCGCATTCGGGAATTCAAAATGGTGCCCCCGACGGGCTGGCCTTGATAGATGCCGGCAGCACGGTAATCCAGTTTTTGAGCTATGAAGGCGCATTTACGGCCACCTCCGGAACCGCCAACGGAATGTCTTCTACAGATATAGGCGTTTCTGAACCCGGCTCCACCCCCGTGGGAGAATCGCTTCAGCTTACCGGCGTGGGGAGTGTCTATTCCGATTTTATGTGGAGCGGCCCGGTAACTGCTTCTATGGGAAGTATTAATAATGGACAGACCTTTGTGGGCTCTGGCTCCGGTTCTAGCCCGACCATTATTTGTCCGGCAGATATTACGGTGAATACCGAGGCAGGCAATTGCGGAGCCGTGGTTACCTTTGCTGGAATTGCTATAGATCCGGAAGATGGCGATATTTCGTCTTCCATCGTGGCCACACCTCCCAGCGGAAGTTTCTTTTCCATTGGCGATACAACCGTAACCCTCTCCGTTACCGATAGCGATGGCAATACCGAGACTTGTCAATTCACTGTTACTGTGGTTGATAATGAACCCCCGGTGGCCGTATGCCAGGACCTTACCGTTGATCTGGACCCAAATACCGGAATGGCTACCGTAGCTCCCGCCGATGTTGACAATGGTTCCTCCGATAATTGTAGCAACCTGACTTTAAGTCTCGATATCACTACCTTCGACTGTAGTATGACCGGCGCCAATACCGTCACCCTTACCGTAACCGATGATGCCGGAAACACCGATACTTGTACGGCCACTGTTACCGTACAGGACACCACCGCACCTATTATTACATGCTTGGGAGAAGCTTCAGGCCCTTCGGTTTTTATCAATGAAATCCATTACGACAATACCGGCGCCGATGAAGACGAAGCCGTGGAGGTTGCCGGCCCCGCGGGTACCGATTTGAGCAACTACT
>CAYSLM010000116.1:2400-8103 GCA_964431895.1 uncultured Aequorivita sp. | reverse complement strand
TGTGCCTCCTTTCAATTTTTGTTTTGTGGGCAGGCTGGAAGATGCCAAGGGCGTGCAGCGAATCATTGATGCCTTTGGGATGTTGGAGGGTTTGGAGCCGATAAGGGCCATCCATTTTATTGGGAACGGGGAAAAAATGGAATCTTACAAAAGACAATGTGAACGCTTGGGCCTGCCGGCGGTGTTCCACGGGTTCTTGGAACGGGAGGAGGTTTTTGAAATTTATAAAAGTTCCCATTTCATTCTGTTGCCCAGTGATAGTGAAGGGTTTCCAAAGGTAATAGCCGAAGCGATGAATTTTGGCTGCCTGCCGATTGTTTCCGAAGTTTCCAGTATTTCACAATACGTCAACCATACAAATGGTTTTCTGTTGAATCCTATTACCGCAGGGCAATTATATGGACTTCTCCAAGAGGCGCGCTCAAAAAAACCGGACGAATTGCAAACTATGGCCTTGGATTCTTATCTTGTGGCTTCAAAATTTACATTTGAGCGTTACAGAGAGCGGATCCAAGAAATTATCAGTAAAAAATAACCTTTCATCCCCAATTATTATCAGAGGCATTCAATATATAAAACCCTTTTATGCAATTCTTTTGCACCTCGCGATTGGTATTTTGGCTTTTGCCAGCCGATCGCTAATGTTCCTCTATTTGTTGGCCGTGTTGGTATATTTTATATATCTAATAGTGGTGAAAAAAAACAAAGCTTTCTACGCTCTATTGGCTGCCAGTTATATTACCGGCGCAGAAGTGTTCCTTAGGATGACGAAGGCTTTCATTTTTTATGAAACCGGGAAATATGCCGTTATGGTTTTTATGTTAATGGGAATTCTATATGTGGGTTTCAAAAAAAATGCATTTCCCTATATACTCTATATTTTGCTGTTGCTGCCTGCCGTACTGGTTTCGTTACAGGCCATTGCCTTCGATGCTAATTTTAGGACCACCGTTTTGTTCAATCTTAGCGGACCCTTATGCCTTTGTTTGGCATCCATTTTCTGTTATGGGCGTAGCATTCGATTACAGGAATTACTCAAAATACTGGATTATATGGTATATCCTATGATCAGTATGTTGGTCTATGTGTTTCTCTACACTCCCGATATCAGGGAAGTGGTAACGGGTACGGCTTCCAATGCGGCCCTATCCGGTGGGTATGGCCCAAATCAGGTTGCCACCATTTTTGGCTTGGGCGTATTCCTTCTCTTTGCCAGACTCTTGATTCCTTATAAAAACAGCTTGGTACATTGGACAATGATGTTTTTTATGCTCTGGATGGCCTATAGGGCCTTGCTCACCTTTTCCCGCGGCGGTGTTTTGGTTTCCGTAATAATGTGCCTGGCCTTTTTGGTAATTGTTTATTTAGGATCGGGTTTGAAAATGAAGGCCAAAATCTCCGTCAAGGTGGTGGCCATTGTTGCCACCGGCTTATTGCTGTGGGGCTATACCATTGTTCAAACGGGCGGATTGATAGAAAATAGATACGCCAACGAGGATGCCCTGGGCAATGAAAAGGATGATTTGACCACCGGAAGAACGGATTTGTTGTCTGTAGAGATCGAGGCTTTTAAGGAAAATCCCTTCTTTGGAATCGGAATCGGCCAGGGCAAATTTCAGTTTAAGGAGGAGATGGGTATTTCCTCTGCCTCCCATAACGAAGTTTCGCGCATGCTTTCGGAACACGGATTGTTCGGCATCATAGCCCTGTTGATACTTATTTTCGTGCCTATCTTCACCAAAATGTCCGGAAGAAAGAATATTTATTTTTATCCTTTTTTGCTGTTTTGGTTCCTTACCATAATTACAACCTCCATGCGCATCGCCGCCCCGGCCTTTATATATGCCCTTTGTTTATTGAATATTGATTATGCACCCAAAAAAAAGCCTGCTCTACATAGGAAATAAACTGGCCGTTCACGGCAAGAACCCCACGGCCATAGATCGACTTCCGGCCAAATTGGAGGCGGAGGGCTATACCGTGATAACAGCTTCCTCAAAGCGCAATAAGCTACTCCGGTTATGGGACATGATAATTACCACCATTAAAAGCAGAAAGCGGGTAACAATGGTTTTGATCGACACCTACAGTACACAAAATTTTTATTATGCGGTAATTGTCGCCAGTTTGTGCAAACTGTTCGCCTTACCCTATATCCCCATCCTTCACGGCGGCAACCTGCCGAACCGATTAAAAACCAGCAGGGGCCTGAGCAAAAAACTTTTTGCTGGGGCCCGCACCAATGTGGCCCCCTCGCGATATGTGGAGGAAGAATTTAAAAAAGCTGGCTTTACCAACCTTACCTTTATTCCCAATAGCATCGCCATAGCCCATTATCCCTTTAAGTTGCGCGATAGTCTGTCTGCCCGCTTGCTGTGGGTGCGGGCTTTTGCCGAAATTTACAACCCTTTGTTGGCATTGCAGGTAGTGGAGGAGCTGCTGAAACGAAACGTTGAAGTGAGCCTCTGTATGGTGGGCCCCGATAAGGATGGCTCGCTGCAAGCCTGCAAACAGGTGGCACAGGATCTGAACCTGCCCGTCTCCTTTACGGGAAAGCTGGAAAAGAATGAATGGGTGGCCCTGGCTGCGGAGTACGATATTTTTATCAATACGACCAACTTTGACAATATGCCCGTCAGCGTGATGGAGGCTATGGCCCTAGGCCTGCCGGTCATCTCTACCGGGGTTGGGGGCATGCCCTATTTGATTGAGCACGGTACCCACGGTATTCTGGTGCCGCCAAATGATGCCATACGTTTTGCCGATGAAATAGAAAACATGATGGCCAACCCAATCTATGCCCAACAACTCAGCACCGCGGCCCGTGTCAAGGTGGAGCAATTTGGATGGGAAAAGATCAAAGACAAATGGATAAAACTTTTAAACCTCTAAAATTTTGTTAAATTTGGCATATCTCCCCTGTCAACCTTGGATTCCCAAATCACGCCCAAGCTGTTGGGGAGCGCAACAAACCCAACATGTCCAAAAAGAGCATCCATTTTGATATTTCTGAAAGAAAGGTGCTGCTGCGCATTCTGGATGTGGTCTTTGTTTTGGCGGTATTGTATGTAGTAGGCCTGGTGTTTGACTTTGACTATTTCAAGATCAATGCCGAACACTGGGTCTGGTCCATCGTGCTGGCCGTTTACCTAATGGCCTTTGCCACAATTTTTGAGCTTTATAACCTGCAAAAAGCCAGCAGATTTGATGTGGTGGTTAA
This sequence comes from uncultured Aequorivita sp., assembly GCA_964431895.1. Lineage (GTDB taxonomy): Bacteria > Bacteroidota > Bacteroidia > Flavobacteriales > Flavobacteriaceae > Aequorivita. Next base: position 4,883 of record CAYSLM010000116.1, on the reverse strand, counting down.
AAACGTGATCATCACCTCGTCGGTGACCGTGCTATTTTATCTGTTGACTCCCTTTTATACGCCCACCCTGCCGGGCAACAGGCTTCAGATTGTCTATTTCTTTTTGGCCATAAACATTGCGCTTTTGGGGTGGCGCTATGCCTATATCATCCTCATCTCTACCCCGCGTTTTTATAAAAGGGTAATCCTGGTGGCGCGGGCCAATGAGGTAGATAAGGTGGTTGACTCACTACAACGGTCTGACCCGAACTATAGGGTGATAGGGTTTTTGGATGTAGATCCATTTAAGATAGAGACGGCAAACCCCCCGGGGATTGAGGCCATTGATCTGGACCGGATTGACACGATATTGACCAATATGTCCATTTCAGAAATAGTAGTGGCCACGCCCCAAGCAGACGGAATGACGGTAGCGCTGAACAACAAATTGATCAAACTCCTGGAAAACGGCGTTTCTATCAGGGAATTTACCCAAGTTTATGAGGAGCTTACCTATAGGGTACCCGTGCAATACGTAGAAAGGGATTTTTATCGCTACTTTCCCTTTAGCCGAAGCAACCACAACAAGCTCTATCTTTTCCTCAATCGCATTCTGGATTTGATGCTTTCGGTTTTGGGATTGACTTTCGGACTTTTATTATTGCCAATTATCCTGATAGGGAACCTTATGGCAAACCGTGGTCCTTTTTTCTATACCCAGACCCGGGTGGGGAAAAACGGCAGGCATTTCAAGATCTATAAACTGCGCAGTATGATAAAAGATGCCGAGGTGCAGGGGGCCCAATTTGCTACGGAAAAAGATATTCGCGTCACCCAGTTTGGCCGGTTTTTGCGCAGATCGCGAATTGATGAAATACCCCAGTTCATCAATGTGATAAAGGGCGATATGAGCGTGATTGGGCCGCGGCCAGAAAGACCGCAATTTGTGGAAACCCTCAAGGAGGAGATTCCATTTTATGAAGTTCGACACTTGGTCAAACCTGGGGTCACTGGTTGGGCCCAGGTAAACGCCGATTATGGTTCGAGCCGGGCCGATGCCCTGGAAAAATTGCAATTTGACCTATATTATATCAAGCACCGAAGCCTGTTCCTCGATATCACCATTATCGTAAAGACGCTTAGCACCATTGTTTTCTATAGAGGCCAATAGGTAGAAAATTCCTTCTTAAGAATTAGGCAAACGAATGGCGGGTACATCCTTTCAATAGGTGAATCGCTATTCCATAAAGTATAATTACCTACCGGTATTCTTTCCAATAAAGTACATCAAATAAACATAGCGTACCGCCAAGGCAACCAAAAGCGGGAGGAGGGTAATGGCAAACACCTGTACCCCCGTAAGCCAATGCAGGGCCAGAAGGGCGAGCAAGACGATGAGCAGCAACACATAGCGCCTTAAAATAACCGGGCTTACCTTTTTGCCTATGGCAACAATCAACAGTAGGGAAATAGGAAAGGCCCAAAGCAGGTTGTAATTGTTGGCCGTGGCCGTATGGTCTGTGGCAAACCAGAGCAGCAAAAGGAAGAGCCCGATCAAACCGGTAACAAGAAAAATGGCCGCGTCCAGATAGCGGCTTCTCATCTTTCTGGAATAATCGCGATAGGTGATGAATAAGATCAGCAGGCCTATGAGCCCCAATACAAAAAAGGGACTGAGTAGAAAATTATTTTTGGAAGGAGTTGGGGTGTTTTTATAAAGCATACGGGTATGGCTTACCAGGTCCTGGGTATTTCCATTTCTGTGTACCAGGGCGGTTTCAGCAGCTTTTGCGACGTATTCGGGCAAAAACTGATATTCCAGGGGTTGCGCTTTTCGGTCAATTACGGCCCCAAGGGCAACATCAATGCCCAAGCTTCCCCAGGTATTGGCCTGAAGGTTTTGCTGAATGAGGTCGCGGAAGGTTTTTTCTTCCTTTATAAAATCATTTTTGTATTCCAGTTTCTTATCCAGTACCTGCAACAGTACATCGCGTATCTTGGTGGCGCAGTTGTCATTGAAAAAATCATATTTATACCTCTTGTTCTCGGGCAGGGCATTGTGCCACAGAAAATCGGAAACCGCCTGTTTTTCATCTGTGGTAAGGTTCAGGGTCTGTTCCATGACCCAACGGTTTTGGGCTACGTATGACTGGAGAAAGGGCTGGTAGTAGCTCACCCCCAACTCGTATAGCAGTTTGCCGCGGGCAAATTTGGTATAGAAATTCGGGGTATCAAAATCGTACACCCCATAATTGAAAACCACATCAACCCCGCTGAGTGAATCCTTTATGCGGAAGGCGCTGTGCCCAAACTTATCGTAAAGCTCCGCCCCCGGGCCAATGGTCAAAATACTTATTTCCGCGGCAGGGGAGAGGGAACCAAACTGCGCTTTCGCGGAAAGGTTTAAAAGAAGAAAAAATAAAAGAAAGTAACGGGTTTTCAAGGTTGTGGTTTGCCTGCCGCAGGCAGGTTTGGAATTTATTTTTAAGTTACAGGTTACAGGT
>CAYSLM010000116.1:314-2300 GCA_964431895.1 uncultured Aequorivita sp. | reverse complement strand
TTCGGCGGGCAGGGTTCAAATCCCGGTTTACCTAAATATCCCCCAATCCAATTTCAGGGAAAATACGTTGCTGTATAGGGCCGCGCTTTGGTCCCCAATATCGGTAAGGGCATAGTCAACCTGAATGCCCTTATAGCGGAACCCAACGCCAATATTAGGTTGAAAGCCCACGGAATCACTACCGTCAAGTTGTTTTATATTTTGGAAATTGCCCACCCCGCCGCGCACATAAATCATATCAATATAAGCAAATTCCAGCCCCAGGGAAGGGGTGATGCTGGCAAAGGAGGTAGAGATAATATCATTGGTCTCGGCAAAGCGGAAGTTGAGGTCCACTTCGGCCAATAGCGAAAAATCATGGCGATACACAAATTTGCGGGCCATTCCCAATTGCAGTTTGGGGATGGTGATCTCGGTAGTCTCGGGCAGTTCTTGGTTTTGGCCTTCCACGGCGCCCTGTATCTGGGCAAATTTTTCCTCATCGATACTCCAGGCATTAAAGGTGGTGGTGATATCGCGGGCCATGACGCCAAACATCCACTTATCGGTCCTAAACTGTACGGCGGCATCCAGGCCAAACCCCCAGGAAGAGGCAAAATCACCTATCACCCGGCGTATTACCTTGGCATTGATGCCGTAGTTGAGGCCATCAAGCGGCAACCGGCGCGCGTATGAAAAGGTAAAGCCATAGTCGGCCGTAGAAAATTTGCTGATGCGGTCATAGCGTATATTGCCCTCGTCATCAATAAGCTGGGTGGTGTTCAAGATATCATCAACCCCAAAGCGGATGGCCGATATACCCACGGCACTTCTGTCATCAATGGGCATGGCAAAGGCGGCGTAGTCGTAATTGGCAATATTGGCAAAATAGGAAGCGTGCATCAACGAAATCTGCTTATCCTCCAGGTTCACCAAGCCGGCGGGGTTCCAATAGCCCGAATTGACATCGGCAGAGGAGGCCACCACGGCATTGCTCATACCAAAGGCAGCGGCATCAACGCCTATGTTCATAAATTCGTTGGAATACTTCCGCACCGTCTGTGCCCCCAAGGAGGCCGTGACCAGTGAAAGAAAGAGTAGAACCGCGTTTCTCAAGTTGAAAATTTTGGACAAATATGGCATTATTTTACAGAATATTAAACTTTAAATTGATGTACATATTGTGTTTTTAATGGCTTCGGAAGAAAATACTTTGCTATTTTTACCGTGATTTATTTTCGGAATCCACAGGGCCGAAGCCATCCCAACCTAATCAGCCGGGGAGTTCCGCAAAAGGGGCTTCGGAAATATTTGGAAAAAATATGCGCAAACACGTTCCCAACCTTATTACCTCGCTCAACATCCTTTGTGGCTGCGTGGCGGTTTTATTTGCTGCTTCGGGCGATCTGATTCTGGCTTCCTATTTCGTCTTTCTGGGGATTTTCTTCGACTTTTTTGACGGACTGGCGGCCCGATTGCTAAAGGCACAGAGCGAAATAGGCCTGCAACTGGATTCGCTGGCCGATGTGATAACCAGCGGCCTTGCCCCGGGCGTGGTGATGTACCAACTGTTGAACCTATCGTATTTTCACCAAATGCGTGACCTGACCGATACCTTCTCCTCCGGGGGATGGAATGTGGGAATCAAGGACTATATCCCTTTGTTGGGACTATTGATAGTGGTGGCCTCGGCATATCGCCTGGCAAAATTTAATGTAGATACCCGGCAGACCTCGGGCTTTATTGGGTTGCCCACCCCGGCCAACGCGCTTTTGATTTTGAGCCTGCCTTTGATTCTCCAGTACCAATATTCTGGACTGGCGGAAGGCATACTTTTAAATCCTTGGTTCTTGATAGGGATGACATTGCTTAGCTGCTATCTCCTAAATGCTGAAATCCCACTTTTCGCATTAAAATTTAGGTCTTGGGGTTTTAGGGAAAATTCCCTCCGCTATATTTTTTTGATACTTTGTGCATTGCTTTTGGTACTGCTGAAGTTTTTGGCGA
>CAYSLM010000116.1:0-304 GCA_964431895.1 uncultured Aequorivita sp. | reverse complement strand
GCACAGAGGGCCCAAAGAAAGCATTGTGTACTTTTTACGCCCATTGTGTACTTTGTGGTTAAAAGGGATAACCACAAAGAACGCCGAAGGCACAGAGGGCCCAAAGAAAGCATTGTGTACTTTGTGCGCCCATTGTGTGCTTTGTGGTTAAATAAGAATTACCACAAAGAACGCCGAGAAGGCACAAAGGGCCCAAAGAAAGCATTGTGTACTTTGTGCGCCCATTGTGTACTTTGTGGTTAAAACTTGTCTAATTATTCTGTAAAATGACTGAAAATCAAATAGCTAATCAAATTATAGGCTG
>CAYSLM010000115.1:0-8281 GCA_964431895.1 uncultured Aequorivita sp. | reverse complement strand
TGTCAGCAGTTTCTGGTGGCGATCAAGAGATTTGACAAAGGCAAAATACAATAAGTAGAGTGCCAGCAAACTGCCCAGGATGATAAAGAGGATTTTTTTCATCTATAAAATATTTGATAAAACGGAAGATGTAATGCCCAAATTACATCTTTTCTGAGAGTTTACACTTCGCGCGAGGCATTTCAGAAAATAAAAATAGGCAATAAGTTGCAATTGCTATAAAAAGTTATACCCTAATATAATGGCCGTTGAGCTGAAATTATTGCCATAGTTATTATATCGGAACTGTAGGCTCAGCTTGTTATTGTACCGGTAACCCAGGCCAAAACAATTGCCCAGCTCTGTACCCCAATCCTTAAAATAGCCTATATCTTCACTCGATATTTCTTCTGAATTAATATTTGTATCCACAAGCAAAGCAATTTCCATAAATAGGGAAGATTTATCGGAAATATGAAAATAATATCTGGGCCCGGCTACAATATCGAAGGAATTCTTTTTTACGGTAATGGTGGTATATTTTTGAATGGTATAAAAATCTTCATAGAGCACTGTTTTTTCTGATTCATAATTGCGGTAACTTGGTTCCAGGAAAATAGCCCAATGTTGTTTTTTGGAAGGAAAGAGGTATTCCAATTCGAGACCGATTCTAAACCCGGTTTTATCCTCAAAATCTTCCCTTTGGATTTTCGTCTGGGTATAATATTGGGAAAATGTGATGCCGGGACGTAAATAGAGGCCTAATTTTCCTTTATTTTTTTGGTTTTTTCGGGATCCACTTTTTTTTTTGGCGGTAGTTGCATCATTATTATCAACTTGGTAGCAATTATTGTATGTTTTCATGATTTTGATAAGGGGCTTGGATTTGTATTTCAGCGATTCAAAATCCTTTTCCGTTAATTTATCACAAAGAAGAAGGGTTGTTGCCAATTGTTGTTTATAACGGTTGTTCTTGCCTATTTTGGAAGGGGTAACCAAATAGCTTTTAAAAATAAGTTGTTCAATCTTGCCGCCATCTATGTTGAAATAAAACCTGTTTGTCGTTTCGATTGAGCTAAAAAACAGACTTGCTTTTCCTTCCACCAATACCTGCAAAAACAAGGTTTCTTGCTTGAAAACAGGATTTCTGTCATAAGTCAGATTTGCAATGGCATTACTTGATTGGTCAATATTTACGGTAGCACGCACAAATTTTGAGTCACCTCCATATCCGAATTCCCTTATTTTTTCAATTGTGCCTATATGGTTACGGCCATCTTCCGAAAGTCTATATTGGAATGAAACGGGATTCTGGCCCCATTTAAAGGGTTTTATAAGGCAGGTTACTTTGGTTCCGTCATTATTTATAAAGTATCCCGGCTCAAATGAAGTTTGGGCCAATAGATTAATATGCGATAACATTAGGATGAGAAGAATCAATTTAAGTTTCATAAGCTGATGCAATTAAGAGATTAAAAACCTGTCCAAGTGAGTTAATGGTAATTTTTTGATAGAAATGAAAGCAAATAGGCTCTAAAACCATATGTATTGATTCAATGGACAGCGGTTCAGTGAATGAGTTAAAACAAACTATATCCAAATATTAAGGAGAAGGATGTATAGGAACTCCCAATATTGACGTAATTCACAATTTTTCTCGAGCTATGATATCGTGCCTCCACACTGTAGCGGTTTTTATATTTAAAGCCCAGGCCCAGCCCCAAGGCCGCATCGGCATCAACCTCCAGATCATAGCTCGCTTCCGTGCTCGACTCAATTTTCGAATCCAGGGTTGATAGATCCACAATAACCGCGGCATTGATAAAGATTGCAGCTTCTGGACCTAAGAACATATAGTGGCGCCCTCCCAGGGGGAACTCGATGGAATTGTACTGGGCAGTGACCAAGGTAGTCCTTTGAATAGTGGTGAATTCCTTATAGACAACTTCCTTTTCAGCCTTGTAGTTGCGATAGGTGGGTTCAATGAATATGGCCCATTTGCCATTGTTGAACGGCATAATGTATTCGGCCTCCAGGCCAATCCTAATCCCTGTTTTATTGCCGAAATCCAACTTTTCCTTTCCCTGGGGAGAGATGGAAAGCTGCCCAAAAGCCACTCCGGGCCGAAAATTGAGATGGAAACTGCCCGAACTTCTATTGCCACCATATACCACGGTTTCTGAATTTTTGCATTGGTTGTAGTCCTTTATTAATTTTAAAAGGCTGTTTTTTTTGTATTCCAACTTTTCAAAACGTGAAAGATCCCAGGTGCTACAATCCAAGTGGTTGGCCAATTGCTGCTTATAGCGTTCGTTTTTTGCCAGTTTGGTTACCGAGGCCATATAGGGTTTATAAATAAGCTGCTCTATTTCGCCACCGTCAATACTGTAGAAATAGCGTCTGAGATTTTCCCGATCGCTGTAGAATAACGAAGCTTTTCCTTGGGCCAAAACTTTTAAAAACAGGGTTTGCTCCTTCATAATAGGGTTTCGCTCGTAGGAAAGGTTGTTTACCTTGTCTGAAGATTGGTCAATGTCCACAGTTGCCCGAATATAGCGGAAGTATTCTCCAGAACCGAATTCCTTGACACTGGAGAGATTGCCAATTTTGGTATCTCCGTTTTCGTTGAGCTTATAGATAAAGGATTGTGGGTTTTCCCTCCAGTCTTCATTCTTGATCAAACAGGAAATGCGGCTGCCATCATTCCGTATCAAATAACCTTCTTCAAAGGTATGTTGGCCATAGAGGATGGTGTTGAGGCATAATAATAGAATAAAGGACAATTTTAATTTCATTCTTGGTTAGGTTTAAAAATTGAAAAAAATAGGGGTTGAATTTTGAAAAAAAAGACGCACCTTGCAATTTCCGAAAATTAATTCTTATTGGTCTTCATTCTGGTCGGCTTTTTTCAATAATTTTTCGTTCAATTGCTTGCTTGCCTTTGATCCCAGCAGTTTTAGACGTTCCACTTTTGAGATGAGGTTGCCCCGGCCCGTAAGTTTTACCATTGTACTGTCATAGCTGCCCTTCACGGTATTGAGCTGGTTTCCTACCTTGATGAGATCTTCGGTCAGGTTTACAAATTGATCGTAGAGCCTTCCGGCCTGGGTGGCAATTTCAATGGCGTTCTGCTGCTGTTTTTCACTGGTCCACATACTGTCCACGGTGCGTAGGGTGGCCAAGAGGGTGGAGGGCGTCACGATCACAATATTTTTTTCAAAGGCCCAGCCATAGAGGTTGTTGTCCTCGTTAAGGGCCACGGCAAATGCCGGTTCAATGGGAACAAAGAGCAGCACAAAGTCGGGGCTTTCTATCTCGTAAATGGCGTGGTAGTTTTTGGCGCCCAGTTGCTCTACGTGTTTTTTCAAGGAGCCCACGTGGGCCTTGAGGTACTGTTGCCTTTGCGTTTCATCCTCCTCATTTATATAGCGCTCATAGGCTACCAGCGAGACTTTGGAATCTACGATCATCTTTTTATCGCCGGGCAAGTGTACCACCACATCGGGCATTAACCTGCGGCCTTCCGCGTTGGTAAAGCTGTTTTGCACAAAATACTCCTCGTTTTTGCGCAGGCCGCTTTTTTCCAGTACCCGCTCCAGTACCAGCTCGCCCCAATTTCCCTGAATTTTGCTATCTCCCTTCAAGGCTTTGGTAAGGTTGGTGGCTTCCTTACTCATTTGCTCATTGAGTTCCTTCAGGCCAATGATCTGCTGGCGGAGCATGGCATGGCGGTCAATACTTTCTTTGTGGGTATCTTCCACGCGCTTTTCAAAGGTTTTTATTTTCTCCTGCAGCGGGTTGAGGATGAGCTCCAGGCTTTCCTTATTCTGCTTGGAAAACTTGGTCGATTTTTCGTCGAGGATCTTATTGGCCAGGTTTTCAAATTCCTTCGTAAACTTCTCTTGAAGCTTCTCCACCTCTTCCTTCTGGTCGCGGTTGCGCTGCTCCAGATTTTCAAATTCGGTATTGCGTCTGGTAAGCTCAAGGGCCAATTGTTCCTTTTCCTTCCTAACTGCTTCGTGATCGCCAAAGGCCCTCTCAAGTTGTTCCTGCAGTTTTTCCTGTTGCAGGGCCGAGTCTTCCAGCCGCTGTTCAAGCCTGCTGGTTATGGTTTTTTGCTTCAGTCTTGCAAAATAATTGCCCAAAAAAGCACCTATAAGTATGCCAATGGCCGCCAGTAATAAAAATAGAAAAGTCTCCCCCAAAGTCTTATGATTTTTTTATTCGAAAAAAAGGATTTCTTCCCAGAATTGGAATTGCGATAAAGATAATAAGATATGCCGAATCCCGGCCAAAATATTCCTGTCATTCTTTGATGGAAAAACGGCCCGTCTTGGCATCAAAACCGATGGTGTCTTCCGGAAACAGCCCAGTAAATCTGCCGGCCTCGATGAGGTGGCAAGGGTCATTAAAATGTGTTTCCTCCGCGGTCATTACGATCAACTTATCGGTGAGTTGAATGGCCAGGTCTATTTCGTGGGTTGAGAATAAGACGGTCTTTCCCTTTTCCGCGGTCAGTTTCTTAAGAAGTTTGAGGACATAGGCGCGATGGTAAATATCGAGATGCGTGGTAGGCTCGTCCAACACTATAAGCGGGGTGTCCTGCGCAAGGGCCCGGGCAATGGCTACCCGCTGCATTTGCCCATCGCTAAGCTCAAAACACTTTCTATGCGTCAGGGCCGTGGTTTCGGTAGCCTCCATGGCCTGTGCCACTATTTTTTTATCTGTTTGGGTAAGCGAACCAATCCAATTGGTGTAAGGCTGCCTTCCCAAGGAGATCATTTCCAAAACCGAAAGGTTTTTGGATGCCGGGGCTTCGGTCAAGACCACACTCAATTGGGTGGCCAGTTGAAAAGGGGAGAAGTCATTGAGGTTTTTTTGGTTCACAAATACTTTTCCATCCAAGGGGGGCTGCATTCGCGTCAAGGTGCGCAAAAGGGTAGATTTCCCAATTCCGTTGGCGCCTACCAGCCCTACCAATTCCCCCCGTCCAATAGCAAAATTGATATTTTTGGCAACCACCGAAATTTCTCTTTTGGCGGGATAGCCCACGGTGAGTTGCTGTGCTTTCAGGATGTTATTTTTTTCTTCGGAAATCATTAAAAGAACAATTTTCGTTTTCGGACCAACAGCCAAATGACCACGGGCGCTCCAATAAGGGAGGTAATGGCATTAATGGGCAAGGTGAGCGCACTATACGGCAATTGCGCTACCGTATCGCAGACCAGCATAAGCAGGCTGCCAAAAATGAGTACCGCCGGCAACAGCACAAAATGGTCAGAGGTTTTGTAAAACTGGCGTACCAAATGCGGTACCGCCAGCCCAATAAAGGCAATGGGCCCCACAAAGGCCGTAATGCCCCCGGCCAGGACGCTGGTTGCCAAGATAATGACTAAGGTAGTGCGCCTGATGTGGAGCCCCATGCTCTTGGCGTAATTTTCGCCCAACAGGAGCGCATTTAATGATTTGCTGCTCAAAAGACTTAGGGCCAGACCCAGGAGGAAACATATTCCCAAGATCAGCACGCCCTGCCAGGTTTGGTTTCCCAGGCTTCCAAAGGACCAAAAAATATATTGTTGCAGTTGCTCGGCATCGCTAAAATAGGAAAGTACCGAGACTACGGCGGTGGTCACACTGCCAAACATCAACCCGATAATGAGGATGGCCATGGTATCCTTTATTCGGAAAGTGATGGCCAGCACCGCCAGTAGCACCAAAAAGCTACCAAAGGCGGAGGCAATCACCAAGCTCCACTGGCTCATGAGCAGCGTGCCAAAAATACCCCCGAAAGCCCCTGCTCCCAGGATTAGGATGGCCACGCCCAAGCTGGCACCACTGCTCAGGCCCAAAACAAAGGGCCCTGCCAAGGGATTTCGGAACAGGGTCTGCATCAAAAGGCCAGAAACGGCCAGGCCCCCGCCGGCTATCATGGCCGTAATGGCTTTGGGCAGCCGGTAGTCCAGGAGGATATAATGCCAGGCTTGCCGTGAGGCCTCCCGGCCCGTGAAAACCGAAACCACTTCGCCCAGCGGAATGGAGACCGAGCCCAGACTCAAGTTGGTGAGCAACGCCGCCAAAAGCAATACCAGGAGTACCGCAAAATGGACCCTATGTTTTCCGGGAGGTTGCATCACTCAAGTTTTTGGAAGAAAGAAGGTTCGTACTTTGGAAGAGCCTCAGGATGCAGGATCTTGATCAGGTCCTTCAAGACCAGGTCGGGCCGGTTTGGCGCCCATTCAAAATAGATAACGCCGCCGGTGGTGCCTTTTTTAATGCTGTAGGAATACACCTTACCTTCCCTAAAAGCCTTAAACTGCCGATATGCCGAATTTGCTTTTTCCATATCCTGTAGGCTGGTAAACTGGCCTGGGCCAATCCATACTTCGGCTTGCTGGCCCTTGTCGAGTACCGCCTCAAGGTTTAGGGCCAGGCTGCCGGTACCCTTAGAGTCCTTCCAAAGATAGTTGCCATTGGCATCGGCAATGAAGCGGGCCATCCAGCTATTGCCCTGTGGCATATACCATACGTCCCGGTACATGGCCCCGCTTATGACCGTTGGATTACCCCTGGCTTCGGAAGCTATTTTTTTGGCCTCGAGATAGGCTTCCTTGATGTGGTTAAAGATACTGTCGGCTTCCTTTTCCTTTTGGAACAGCGCGCCGAAAAACTTGATCCATTCGGCTTTGCCCAAGGGGGAGGTCTCGGTCCAGTCTGCATTGTAAAGTACGGGGATGCCCGTTTTCTCCAGGGTATTGAAGGCAGCATTGTTTCCTTCCACAGCAAAGCCGATCACGGCATCGGGTTTTAGGTCGATGAGAATCTCGGTATTGATGGCCTCATTTCGGCCCAGTTCGGCCACTTTACCTTGCCCAATGCGTTTTCGCGCACTTTCCGAAGAGATATAATCTAGGTTGGGAAACCCTATCAAACTGTTGGTTTCGCCCAGCATCTGCAGGGAAGGGATGTGGGTGGTGGAGGTGGCCACCAATCGGTCTATGGGCACCCTTACTACCGCATCAAAATGCTGGTCCTGAGGCGCTTTTCCGTTTTTTGGAACCAAGGCGTAGGTAAAGGTCTTATTGCTTCCGGGCCAGGGGTTTTTTACCGTAAGGGTTTTGTAGCCCTCAAATGACCTGATCGCCAAACCTGTTGCAAATTCAATTTCCGAAGTTTTTTTTATCGGCTCGCCGGTCGCTTCGGAATCTTTGGCTTTTTCGTTGCACGAAAGGAAGATAACCAACAGTAGTGAAAATAAAAAAGGGGTTTGGCGATTTGACATTTCGGCAGTTTAGGAGGTTCAAATATAAACGCTTTGAAAGCGGTTTTAAAATTTGTGACGGTTTCTTTTTTTATGGGAAATATGCTTCTAACCGTAAAACGCTTTTTATACGAAACATTTCCCGGTACGAAAAAAATTCTGTCAGGGGTTATAATCAAGTAAGAATTGGAACGGAAATAAGGGCCGGGGAGCGCAGAAAAAAATATTTCTTTCAAAGCCCAAAAATAAGAAGTATCTTCGCCCTTGATTTTGGTGGGCAACTTTCCTTTCCAGGAAGGCGCCCTTAAAAGGGAATTCGGTAAAAGGCCGAAGCTGTTCCCGCAACTGTAAGTCTTCCCCTGATATATTTCAAGGGAGTGCGTACTTCAAAGACCACTGTTTGTAAATGCCCGTGCGGGCAATGCGACAAACGGGAAGGTAGCACAAAAGACAAGCCAGGAGACCTGCCAGGATCGCAACATAAAAAAGCTCAAACTTTCGGGATAAAGGTTGAATTATGAAGCGAAACGATTTTTACATCCTATTTATATTTCTACTTGGTACGGGCGTGGCAGTGGCGCAGTTGGACAGCATCCAGCAATTGCCCGAGGTCATGCTTACCGATGCAAAACTGGTGCGTTTTTCAAAGGGCTTTAAGATGGAGCGCCTGACAGATTCAGTGGTGGAGCGGAACAGTAGCTCGCTTACCGAAAGCTTGCGGTACAATACTTCCATTTATTTTAAGGAAAATGGTTTTGGGATGGTGTCTTCACCCTCCTTCCGCGGTACCAATGCCGCCCAAACGGCCGTGGTCTGGAATGGCATCAATATCAATTCGGTGTTTACGGGGCAGGCCGATTTCAATACCATCTCGCCCTTGAGCTACGATGAGATCACCATTCGCAGTGGCGGCGGCGGCGTTCAGTACGGCAGCGGGGCCGTGGGCGGGAGCATCCATCTGAACAATACCTATTCCTTCAAAAAAATAAACGCCTCCAAGTTGGGCGTGCAGTACGGAAGCTTCTCCACACTTTCGGCACAGGC
>CAYSLM010000114.1:0-8348 GCA_964431895.1 uncultured Aequorivita sp. | reverse complement strand
AATCAATTCAGGTAGAACTCGACCGGTTCAACCGTCTTGGGTATCTAAACGCTTCGCTAAAGATTTCGGGCGACATCGTTCCATTGAGCAGCGCAAGTGAGATCATTATTTTTCGTATCCTGCAGGAATTCCTTTCAAACGTAAGTAAGCACGCCCGGGCAACAAAATTATTCGTACATTTAGATTATAAAGAAAAAGGCGTAGAAATTATGGCTCAGGATGATGGGGTGGGGTTTGATGTCAACCAGAAATCCGACAGCTCCGGAATGGAAACCATGCGCAGCCGGGCCCAACTACTCAATGCCGATTTTGCCCTGCATTCGGCTCCTGGGCACGGAACGCGCTTACAACTGAAGTACCTCTATAAAAGCAATTAATGGGAAAAAAAAAGGAACATACCGTTGCCATTGTTGACGACCACTCACTGTTTGCCGGATCGTTGGAAAAGCTGGTCAATTCCTTCCAAGGGTTTAGGGTGCTTTACCATGCCAAAAATGGCGCTGAATTGCAGGAGCGTTTTTCCCAAGGTACGCCCTTGCCCGATATCGTTCTTTTAGACATCAATATGCCGGTCATGGATGGTTTTGAAACTGCCTCTTGGTTATCAACCAACCATTCCAAAATTAAAATTCTTGCCCTTTCCATGGATGATGACGAACATACCATTTTACGAATGCTTCGCAACGGTGCCAAAGGATATTTGTTGAAAGATATCCAACCACGAATTTTGGAAAAAGCCTTAGGCGAAGTTGTTGAAAAGGGCTATTACCATTCAGACATGGTTTCCAAAGTGCTCCTACACAGTATAAGCCCCGATGAGGAGCGCGCCTTGGTAGATTTTAAGGAGAATGAACTTACCTTTATACAACTGGCCTGTTCAGAAATGACCTATAAGGAAATTGCCGATGTCATGAACCTGAGCCCCAAGACCATTGACGGTTACCGGCAGGACCTCTTTAACCGGTTGGGGATAAAGAATAGGGTGGGGCTGGTGATTTTTGCGCTAAAGAAAAACTTAATCAAACTCCAATAGTACAGGCCTGCCACAGATTGTCGTCTGGGAGCGGTGCCTCCATGGTTATTTCCACTTTTTTTACCGGGTGGACCAAGGTCAATTTACGGGCGTGTAAATGGATACTTCCGTCGGCATTGCTCCTGTCAAACCCATATTTTAGGTCGCCCTTGATAGGACAGCCCACGGCGGCCAACTGTGCACGGATTTGGTGGTGCCTTCCCGTTTCCAGCGTGATTTCCAGAAGATAATAATGGTTTAGATCTTTGAGAAGTTTATAATGGAGTATGGCCTTTTTGCTATCGGGAACCTTCTGTTGATGGGCGTATGATTTGTTTTGCTTCGCATTTCTTTTTAGAAAATGTTCCAGCGTACCCTCCATTTTTGGGGGCGGATTCTTGACAACGGCCCAATAGATTTTCTCCGTCTTTCGCTCGGCAAACATCTTATTGAGGCGTGCCAAGGCTTTTGAAGTCTTGGCAAACAAAACGATACCGCTGGTAGGCCGGTCCAACCTATGCACAACGCCCAAAAAAACGGCTCCAGGCTTGTTGTACTTTTCGGCAAGAAACTGTTTTACAACCTCTGAAAGGGGAGCATCCCCGGTTTTATCGCCCTGTACAATATCACCCGCGCGTTTGTTGACCGCAATAAGGTGATTGTCTTCATACAAAACCTGAAGATTATCTTTGGTGCTATGGTTGTTTTGGTTAATGGGTCTGATATTTAAAGGATGGGATATATTTCAAGGGAAATCGGGATACGGAAGTATTTTGGTATTGGAATTTGTGATTTGGAATTTGCGATTTGGAATTTGCGATTTGGAATTTGCGGGATCCGCTAATATTGCTCATTTTCATTGGGAAAATCGCCACTTTTTACGTCGGTACTGTATTGGCTGAAGGCATTTTTCATCTCTGAATATAGATCAAGATACCGCCTTAGGAAGCGCGGATTGAATTCATGGGTCATCCCCAGCATATCATGGGTTACCAGCACCTGGCCGTCAACGCGATTGCCGGCCCCAATACCGATAACCGGAATACTGATTTTTTCGGCAACTTCCTGGGCCAACTTGGCCGGAACCTTTTCCAAAACCACCGCAAAACAACCCGTTTTTTCAAGCAGCAGGGCATCGGCGATCAACTTTTCTGCTTCGGCTTCTTCTTTGGCACGAACGGTATAGGTGCCAAATTTATATATAGATTGCGGGGTAAGGCCCAAATGCCCCATTACGGGTATGCCGGCATGAAGAATGCGTTTGATGGATTCCTTTACTTCCTTGCCGCCTTCCAGTTTTACGGCATGCCCGCCGCTTTCCTTCATAATGCGGATGGCAGATCGCAACGCCTCTTTGGGATCGCTTTGGTAGCTTCCGAAAGGAAGATCAACCACCACCAGGCTGCGCTCAATAGCACGCACCACCGAGGCCGCGTGATAAATCATTTGATCTAGGGTAATGGGAAGCGTGGTTTCATGGCCGGCCATTACATTACTTGCCGAGTCACCAACCAAAATCACGTCTATGCCCGCACTGTCAACGATCTTGGCCATGGTAAAATCGTAGGCAGTGAGCATGGAGATCTTTTCACCTCTCTTTTTCATATCTACCAAAGTCTTGGTAGTGATGCGCTTGTATTCTTTTTTGGCTGTTGACATATTTTTCGATACTTAGGCTATTAAGCTGTAAAAATACTATTTTTGAAGTGTAACCAAATAAATTCTTCCAGATGAAATCTCTTTTCTTATTCTTTTCAATTTTAATAGCGGCCCAAGGAATGGCCCAGGAGTCACTTTCTGCGGAAAACGCCAAAATAATCATCGATATTTTTATGGATGGATACCGTGCGGGCGATACGCTGAAGATGAAGTCGGTCATGCACCCCAATATGACCATGAACCGGGCTTATCTCAATACCGAACAAGAAAACGTCCTCATTTATATTAGGGCCTCAGACCTGCTCCAGTATGCCGCCACCAAAGGCAAGGAACGCGATTGGGACGAGCAATTGACCGATTATATTGTTAATAGTGATGGAAACATAGCCCACGTCTGGGCACCCTATGAATATTTTATGGATGGTAAATTCAGCCACTGCGGAGCCAATTCATTCACTTTGGTTTATACAGACGAAAGCTGGAAGATCCTTCATTTGATAGATTCATTGCGTATTGGCAGCTGTAAAAAGGAATAAAGCTAACAATCGCTGATATTTACCTGCACCGCAAGGCCGCCTTCGCTGGTTTCCTTATATTTTGAAGTCATATCCTTGGCAGTTTCCCACATAGTAGCAATAACCTTGTCAAGCGGAACTTTTGCTTTTGAAGGATCGCTGTCCAGTGCCATTTCACAGGCATTGATAGCTTTCACGGCCCCCATAGCGTTTCTTTCTATACAAGGAATCTGCACCAGCCCGGCAATGGGATCGCAGGTCATTCCAAGATGATGCTCCATCGCAATTTCGCTGGCCATCAAACATTGCTCGGGAGTGCCCCCCATCAATTCACAAAGCGCTCCGGCCGCCATAGATGACGAAACGCCAATCTCTGCCTGGCAACCGCCCATCGCCGCAGAAATGGTAGCTCCTTTTTTGAAGAGACTGCCTATTTCGCCAGCGGTGAGAAGGAATTTTTTGACATCGTCAAAATTGGCATCATGGTTTTCAATGACCATATAATACATCATCACGGCGGGAATAACCCCCGCACTGCCGTTGGTAGGGGCGGTAACCACGCGGCCTAAGGAAGCATTCACCTCGTTCACGGCCAGGGCAAAACACGACACCCACTTTAGGATCTGCCTGAATTTCACCTCGGTATTCCGAATGGCGCCAATCCATTCTACGGCATTGGTGTATTGGGTATCGCCAATCAGGTTTTTGTTCATCTCATAGGCACGGCGCGTTACGTTCAAGCCGCCCGGAAGCGTTCCTTCGGTATGGGCGCCCACATACATAGAATCGAGCATCACCTCCCAAATTTTGCGGAGGCCTTCGGTTATTTCGGCATCGGTGCGCAGCGAGCGTTCGTTTTCGAGCACGATTTCAGAAATGCTCTTTCCCTCATTCTTGCAATAGGCGAGCAACTCGGTTCCTTTTTCAATGGGAAAAGGAAATTTCGCGAACTTTTCCAGTTTTATTTTTTTACGTTTTCGTTCCTTCTTCACGGTAAAACCACCGCCTATTGAATAAAACGAAGTGGATTTTTTGGAGCCATCCTTCAATGTTGCCCTAAAAGTCATTCCATTTGGGTGGAATTCGAGAAATTTTCGATTGAAAATTATATTTTCTTTGGGGACAAAAGGAATTTCACGTTCGTCATTCAACTTAATTTTATTTTCGGAAGTAATAAAATCAATTTCTTTTTCTATATTTTCAATGGGAAAGGTTTCGGGATCAAAACCCATCAATCCCAGCATCACTGCAATATCAGTAGCGTGTCCTTTGCCCGTAAGTGAAAGGGAGCCGTACAGATCCACTGAAATTTCAACTACCTCATCAAATTGATTTTTATCTTTCAATTCCTCAATCCACCGCAGGGCCGCGCGCCATGGCCCCAATGTATGCGAACTCGACGGCCCGACGCCGATCGATAACATGTCAAATACGCTTATACTTTCCATTCAAATTTCTTTTAAAAACAAAGATAGCATCTTATTTAATTATGAATTATGAATTATGAATTGTGAATTCTGAATTCTGAATTCTGAATTTTGGAAATAGTATTTTAAAGGAAAAAAAAAGCAGTAAATTTAATCAAATAACCAACCTCAAAAAGGTCAACCTTATTTAGGACTCTACACTCTACAAACCTGTAACTTGCAACCTGCAACCTGTAACTTGCAACCCGAAACAAATCTACCTCCTTCTATTGGGCAACAGCGGCGGCGGGGCTCCGGTAAAGGGGTTCCAGCGGCCAATGCTCTTGGCTTCCATCCCGGCGGCGCGCATCACGGCCCGGTCGCCGTAACGGTCGCGCATCTTGTCCATGGCGTGGTATAGATTGATTATTTTTTCATTGTCGTCAAAAAGGTCTATCTGGAAACCGCCCTCTACCAAATGGCTGAAGCGTACGCCCACCATCCGCACCAACAACCGCCGTTGGTAGAGTTTTTTGAACAGCTCCATTACCACGGGAATTATTTTATGGTCTGCCGAGCTGTAGGGTATTTTCTGTTGCACCGTATGGGTCTGGAAGTCGGAATACCTGATTTTAAAGGCCACGCAGCCCGTAAGCTTATTGCCGCGCCGAAGTTGAAAAACCAAGTTCTCGGCCATGGCCAGGATGATGCCCTGCAGTTTTTTTACATCGGTGGTGTCGCGGTCAAAGCTGCGTTCGGTCGAGATGGACTTGCGCTCGGTGTACTGTTCCACGGGCGTGTTGTCTATGCCGTTGGCCTTCTGCCAAATGGTCTGCCCATTTTTTCCGAACACTTTCGCCATCATCTCTACCGGCATTTCCTGTATGGTCTTGATCTGTTTGATGCCCAGATCGCAAAAGGCGCGGTAGGTAACCTCGCCTACCATCGGGATTTTATTTACCGATAAAGGCGAAAGGAACGGCTTTTCGGTACCCCGTACTACATGCATCTGGTTGTTGGGCTTGGCCTCGCCCGTGGCAATTTTTGAAACGGTCTTGTTGATGGAAAGCCCGAAGGAAATGGGCAATCCCGTTTCCTTGATAATGCGCTGCCGGAGTTCCGAAGCCAGTTTTTCGCAGCCGAAGAATTTGTCCATTCCGGTAAGGTCAATGTAAAATTCATCTACCGACGATTTTTCGTAGAGGGGCACGCTTTCCTTGATCACTTCGGTCACCGTATCGGAAAATTTGCTGTAGGTGCCGGCATCGCCACGCACCACAATGGCCTCGGGGCAAAGCTGCCGCGCCAGTTTCATCGGCATGGCAGAGTGGATGCCGAAACTCCGCGCCTCATAACTGCAGGAGGCCACCACCCCGCGGTCGCTGGTGCCGCCAATGAGCACGGGCTTGCCTATCAAACGGCTGTCCAGCAAACGTTCACAGGACACAAAAAAAGTGTCCAGGTCCATGTGTACTATGTTTCTTTTGTCGTTCATAATAGATTGGAGATGTGAGATTTTAGACGTAAGATTTTAGACGTGAGACTAAAGGACGTAGGACGTAAGACGGATTTGTAAATTCTGATTTTTTATGGCACACTCGCTTAAACAATTCCGAAGGAATTGCATATTTATGGAAAAAAGACAAACAGATGGATATGCGACCCCATCGGAGTCGAACCACCGATCCACAAATGTTTTCTATCAATATTTGAACCTTTCGGATTCTCTGTTTTTCCATATTTTTCAGTAAAGCGATATGTTTTATATCCAATTGTTTGATAGCTTGTACGTTTAGTCTTATATCTTACGTCTTATAGCGCAGCGGTCTCACGTCTTAAGTCATGGGCCTTACCGTCTTTCGTCTATTATCAGTAACCACATTATCTTCGGAAGCCGTGGGCTTTTTTATTGGGCTGTACCGCGGATCGGGGATAATAGCCAAGCGTTCCATTTTTGAAACTTCCAGGGTGATGCAATCAAACTCTTCCATCACTTTTCCAGTGATGCTGTAAACCCCTTTTCCGCGGAAGCGATATTGGCGCGCCACCGGAGGAAAGTGTACCGTATCCACAAAATGGCCGTCGCGGTCCACAAAATTTCCGAAAAACATATAATCGCCGCGTGAGGTTCTGGTTCGTTTTGTTGTTACCAAATAGCCCTCAATGGTAACCGTTTTTCCCACCAAATAGGGAAGGTGCACGGCGCGCAAACTGTTTTCTGAAGAGCTTTCCAACAGCCCAAATGGATTGCAGAGCGGAAAGCCCAGCAGCTCCATCTCGTCAAAGGCATCTTCCATGGCCGTGTGCGGCAGCGAGGGCGTTTTGTAATCAATGCGCTTGGGGCGGAACAGGGTAGGGGCGTCTTCTTCAAAACTTACCTTGTTTATTTTCATATAGGCTTCCCACAGCAGTTCGCGCTTATTCCTTCCCGTAAAGCGGAAGGCGTTTATTTTTATAAGAATGGTAATCTGCTCCATCCCAATGGGAATGCGCTCCAAAAAATCGTCCAGGCTTTCGAAAGGGCCGTTTTTATTGCGTTCCACAATTATTTTTTGAATGAGTTTTGTTTCCATCGACTGCAAAAACCCGAAACCGATGTAGATGTCTTTTCCATAGATGACCGTTTCGTAAAAACTTCGGTTTATGCAGGGCTGCAATATATTTCCGCCCCGCATTCGCGCTTCGTGCACGTAGAGTTCCACACTGTAAAAACCGCCGCCGTTGTTGAGGGTGGCCACCATATATTCCAACGGGAAATAGGCTTTTAAGAATAGACTTTGGTAGCTCTCCACGGCATAGGAGGCCGAGTGGCCCTTGGCAAAGGCATAGCCGGCAAAGCTCTCGATCTGCCGCC
This sequence comes from uncultured Aequorivita sp., assembly GCA_964431895.1. Lineage (GTDB taxonomy): Bacteria > Bacteroidota > Bacteroidia > Flavobacteriales > Flavobacteriaceae > Aequorivita. Next base: position 902 of record CAYSLM010000114.1, on the reverse strand, counting down.
ATACCTCGGCGGTAAAGGCTTCGTCCCTGCCCGCATTTTTGCAGTTGTGGAAAAACTGGTTCTTCACTTTTTGGAATTCCTCCCGCGAGCGGAACTTGCCGCTCATTCCCCTTCGCAACATATCGGCTTCGCCCAGATCGAGCCCGCCAAAGTGGTGGGCCACTTTTATTACATCTTCCTGATATACCATCACGCCGAAGGTTTCGGGCATAATATCCAGCAGTACAGGGTGGGCGTCCTTGCGTTTTTCGGGATGGCGGTAGCGCAGCACGTACTCGCGCATCATCCCGCTCTTGGCCACGCCGGGGCGGATTACCGAGCTGGCCGCCACCAGCCTCAGATAGTCGTCCACCTGCAATTTGCGCAGCAGCATCCGCATGGCGGGCGATTCCACATAAAAACAGCCTATGGCCTCGGCATTGCGCAGCAGCGTTTTTATCTTTTCGTCTTTTTTGAAACGGGCAATATTGTGGATGTCGATAGGCTTTTTGTCGGGATGGTTGTATTTCACGATTTCCACGGCATCCTTTATTTTTCCGAGCCCGCGCTGGCTTAAAATATCAAATTTATAAAGCCCCACATCCTCGGCAATTACCATATCAAACTGGGTGGTGGCGTAGCCCTTTGGCGGCATAAAAGTGGCGGAATAGTAATGGATGGGCTTTTCGGAAATCAAAATCCCGCCCGCGTGTATGCCCAGATAATTGGGAAAGCCCTCAATGTACTTGCCGTAAATCACCACCAATTGCGAAAGTTTGTCCAGCGTATCAAAATGATAATCGCCAGCGGAGAGCCTGTCTATTTCCTCTTTCGGCAGCCCGAAAACCTTGCCCAACTCACGTACCGAGGCTTTATATTTAAAGGTGTTGTAAACGGCAATAAGGGCGGTATTCTTAAAAGTC
>CAYSLM010000113.1:0-8361 GCA_964431895.1 uncultured Aequorivita sp. | reverse complement strand
TTTTGCACCCTATGACATATACCGATACCATAGTAGCTTTAGCAACCCCAGCGGGTGCCGGGGCCATAGCGATTATAAGGCTTTCAGGCCCCGATGCGCTACCGATTGCTTCATCTATATTCGCTTCCGTTTCAGGCAAGGAGCTGGCCGAGCAGAAATCCCATACTGTACATCTGGGCCATATCAAGGAGGGCGAACGGGTGATTGATGAAGTGCTGGCAACCCTTTTTAAAAATCCCAACAGCTACACGGGCGAGGATGTCGTGGAAATCTCTTGCCACGGCAGCAGTTATATACAACAGGAAATCATTCAACTCTGCCTCCGGAAAGGTTGTAGGATGGCCCAGCCCGGCGAGTTTACCTTGCGCGCCTTTTTACATGGCAAGATGGACCTGAGCCAGGCAGAAGCCGTGGCAGATCTCATTGCCAGTGAGAGTGCCGCCAGCCACCAACTGGCGATGCAACAGATGCGCGGCGGATTTTCTTCCGAAATAAAAAGACTGCGGGAGCAACTATTGGATTTTGCATCTTTAATCGAACTTGAATTGGACTTTGCTGAAGAGGATGTGGAATTTGCGGATAGATCGGAATTTCAAAATCTAATTGCCCGAATTATTCAGGTTTTAAAACGACTGATAGATTCATTTGCCACTGGAAATGTACTGAAAAACGGAATTCCCGTAGCCATTGTAGGCGAGCCCAATGTGGGCAAATCAACCTTGCTCAATGCGCTGCTCAATGAGGAACGTGCCATAGTAAGTGACATTGCCGGCACCACACGTGATACCATTGAGGACGAAATAAGCATCGGCGGAATTGGTTTTCGGTTTATCGACACCGCCGGCATTCGCGATACCACAGATACCATTGAAGGTTTGGGGATACAGCGGACGTTTGAGAAGATTGAAGCGGCACAGGTGGTCATCTATCTTTTTGATACTTCCCCCTCCGCCTTCGGCACCTCCCCCCGAGAGGGAGGAGATTCCTCTATTATATTGGAAATAGAAAAGATCAAAAATAAATATCCCTTAAAAAATCTCATTATTGTTGCCAACAAGGTGGATACCCTCTCCCCCGCCCATTTGGACGAGCTGGACAAATTGTTGAAAAGCATCGAGGGCAATTCCTCCCATCTTCTTTTGTCGGCCAAAACCGGTCTGGGTGTGGAGGAATTACAGGCAAAACTCCTGGAATTCGTAAACACCGGCGCCCTGCGCAACAACGAGACCCTGGTGACCAGCAGCCGCCATTACGATGCCCTTTTGAAGGCTTTGGAAGAAATCGTCAAGGTACAGCAAGGTATAGACCAGAACCTGAGCGGCGATCTGCTGGCCATAGACCTGCGCCAAGCGCTTTACCATTTGGGCGAGATTACAGGAACCGTAAGCAACGACGAGCTTTTGGGGAATATTTTTGCTAATTTTTGTATCGGGAAGTAACATTTTCCAAAAAATAAATTAAAGTAAATTTCTCGTATATCGGTCCTGATCAAATCTTTCCTCCATGATATCTCATCCGTTAAGGTGTACCGTTTATAAACCTTCGCATCTCCTACTCCCCCACCTCAAACAGCTCTCCAAATCTATCCCGCATCTCAATATTCCCCAACAAAATCAACTCGGCGCCTTTCGGGAGTTTGGTGCCCGCCGTTATGGAGGTTGTTAGTGCCGCATTCTCTTTTACGGCAATCACCGTAAGCCCAGTCTTGGCACCTATACCCGATTCACCCAAGGATTTGTTTTCCAATTTAGGGGGAACGGGAGTGACGAACAGGTTGATCCCTTCGCCCAAGATGGTAAGTTCCTGGTCTTTGGCTATAGACAAGGCGGCTTCGGAACCCAGGGTGGCGTAACTCAGGACAAAATTGGCCCCGGCCTTATGGATGATGTCAATATTGCGGGCCTTGGTTATGCGGCTCACAATCCTGATATCCTGGTTCAATTTTCTACAATACGATGCCAGGTGGATGTTCATGGCATCGTCATGGGTTGAGAGTAGTACTGCCGGAGCCTCCATGATGCCTGCTTTTTTGAGCAACTCATAATCTGAGGCCTTTCCCACAAAAATATTTTTACAAAAGGGTTTTGCCTTCTCACCAAGCACCCGATCCTTATCTATCAGGTTTACCGCTATTCCGGTTCTATAGAGCGATTCGGCGGCGGCCGAGCCTACCCTACCCCCGCCTATGATCACCACAGGATGGGGGTTGGCCGGATAGTCCAGAAACAGCCCATCCATGCTGTCCAACTGCTGTTTGTTTCCGATAATGACCAAAACACTGTCGTGGGAAAGCCTCTCGTCGCCGTCAATGGGTTTCAACCGGCCCCGGTCCCAGATTCCCACTATGTTAAGTCCATATTTTTTCCGCAATCGGGTTTCACGAATGGTTTTTGATACCAAGGTAGTATATTGCACGGGCAGTTCGGCAATGAGAAGGTCTTCATATTGGCCTATGGGGTGCGACATGGCCTGTTGCGCATTTACCCTGTTGGCCAATTGCTCGCCAAGCCATTTTTTTACGGGCAAGACGTGATCGGCCCCGCTCAGCTCCTGAACATCGATGGTTTCATTATCGGCAGCCAGGGCCACTATGGTTACCTCTGGAGCCAATTGCCTTATTACCAAAATTATTTTTGTGTTTACGATGTCATCCCTATTGACAAATACCATTTTGGCCTCCTGTACCCTGGCTTGCAGAAAGGTGTTTTCATCATCAAATTGGCCCAGAATTACGGGGATTTCCTCATCGTAAATTTTTAAGGCGATTTCCGGATCATTTTCAATAACATAATAGGGAATATTCTCTTGATCTAACCGAGCGATAAAATCACGGGCTATCACATCAAAGGAACAGATAATAATATGATCCTTGGTTTTGGTGGGAACGGCACGGGGAACACGGTTTTTCTTTCGCGATTCCAAAAGCGGCACATAAAAGTGGCGGATAAAAGCAAAGGGAAGAAAAATAAGCAACATAAATATACCCGAAAGCAGTACTACCGTGCTAAAGATCCTTCCCAGATCCGATTCAAAGGTAATATCGCCAAAACCCAAGGTACTCATTACGGTGAGCGTCCAATAAAAACCGGTAATCCAGGAATACTCCCGGCCCTCCCAGTCCATGATAACGTGGAATAAAACGGAGAAGAAAACCACTACCGCAACCAATAGGACCAAGTATTTCAAAAGAACCTTGGAGTTTCTTTTAAACTCTGTATCCGTTAAATAATATGCCAGTTGGCTACCCACGAATTTCATAGACTAAACTTTTGGAGAATAATTTCATTCTTACGCAAACATTGAATATACAACTTCTCAAAAGAAGCAAAAATACGGGAACTCTCACTAATAATGCGCATTTAAAAAAATCTTGGTAAAATGAAATTCACGATCCTGGAAATGGCCAAACCCATTGAATGCCATCGCCCAAATAATTTATAACCAATCTAAACCAAAAACTTTTTAAATTGGAAGGTGCAACCATCAAAATTCCTTCACCCATGAAAATCAAGAAGCGTGTTTTTACAATTTCGGCCACAGTTGGCCTATTCACCGTTATTCTTGGCCTGTATGCCTTCAAGACCCATTCGGGCCCAGAGAAGCAGTATATTGCCCAACCTCCCTGGGAAAATTTAAAGGTGCTGCCCAAAAACATTTCAAAAGACAGTCTTATGGACTTGATGGAAAATTATGAAACGGCTCTGGGCGTAGAGTGCAACTATTGCCATGTGCCCAAAAAGAGCGACCCCACCAAATTGGATTTCCCCGACGATAGCAAAATAGAAAAGGAAATAGCCCGTGGGATGATCAAAATGACCAATGAGATAAACGAGAATTATTTCAAGCCCTTTTTTCCCGATCCCAAGCCCGAACAGGTGAATGTGGTCAATTGTGTGCTATGCCATCGCGGCACCCCCAACCCTGAAAAGTATTTGGCCAAAATGCACCTGATGTACAAAACCTATAACCCCGATCGCGATAACCGCAAAGAAAATGCTCTTGGGAAAGACCATCACCACGACTGATCGTGAAGGTAAATTCTGTTAACCTTTTTTAAAAGAAAGACATTAACTGGCTTATTCTGTGGATTTGGCAAACCAAAGCCTTAGTTTTGTACTTTCATAAAATAAAAAAACAGAATTTATGGACCAAGTAACAGGAAACGAAACCGTAAAACTACATTATACCGGAAAGCTGGACAACGGACAGGTGTTTGACAGCTCGCTGCAGCGCGAACCTTTGGAGGTGAAGCTTGGCGAGGGACGTTTGATCCCGGGTTTTGAAAAAGGTTTGGTAGCTATGAAGGTGAACGAAAAGAAAACCATCACCATCCCAAAAGAGGAAGCCTATGGCGAAGTACAGAAAGAGCTTTTCCAAAAAATACCCAATGAAAACCTGCCGCCCGAGATAAAGCCGGAAGTAGGAATGGGCCTTGTCTCCAAAAATCCCGATGGCAGCGAACGCCAGTTGAGAGTAGCCGAGGTGAAGGATGATTTTATTATAGTTGATGCCAACCATCCCCTGGCTGGCCAAGATTTAACCTTTGAACTGGAATTGCTGGAGATAAAATAAAAATCGCCCAATAAAGCAATAGCTAAAAGCCGCCCATTTCGGGGGGCTTTTTTTATGGGCCAGTTTCATATTTCAAAAATTTTTTCAGTTTTGTCCAACCCTTCGGCTGTTGAAAGTTATTATTCTGTTAAAGAACCATTTGGCAGGTTTGTATTAGGAATTAAATTTTTAATTTCTAAAAAAAATGGAAAGCAGAATTGACCATCCCAAAAAAGGAGATCGGCTGCAGGACAAAGAAGTAATCCTCATTACCGGTAGCAGTGGCCTAATCGGGTTCAATTTAATAGAAAGATTGGCGCCGCAATACCGCCTCGTGGGCCTAGACCGCGTAGGGCCTCCCTACCCGCCCCTCAAGGCCGAATGTGTGAATTTTGATATTACCGATGAGGAAGCCATTGCATCTGCCATGGAGCGCATCCGCTATGGCTATGGCAGCCGTATTGCCTCGGTAATCCACCTGGCCACCTTTTATAGTTTTGATTCCCAATATGATGAAAAATATAAGGCAATCAATGTAGAGGGCACCCGCAAATTTTTGGAGCAGCTGCAGGATTTTCAAGTAGATCAATTTATTTTTTCCAGTACCGATCTTTTGTACCAACCCACGGAGCCGGGCCATAAAATTGATGAAAGTGCCCCCGTGGAAAAAAGCTGGGGCTATCCCGATTCAAAAATAGAAACAGAGCAACTGATAAAGGAAAACCACAACGAAATGCCCGTGGCAATTTTGCGAATTGCGGGTGTTTATACCGACTATGGCCATTCCATCCCCATTACCCACCAGATAAAGCGCATTTATGAAAAAGACTTTAAAAGCCACCTCTATTCGGGCAACTTAAACCATGGCGATGTGTACGTACATTTGGATGACGTTCTCAGGGCCATCCACAAAACCGTGGAAAAACGCAAGGAGCTCCCGCCAGAAATCACCATCAATATTGGGGAGCCTGCTACGCCCACCTACCAACAATTACAGGACACCATTGGCAATTTGATCCACGGCGAGGATTGGGACACCCATAAGATTCCCAAGCCACTGGCCAAAGCCGGTGCCTTTGCCCAAAATATAGTGTCTGATACATTTATTAAACCTTGGATGATAGAGCGGGCGGGCGAACATTATGAACTGGATATTGCCCGGGCCAAGAAAGTATTGGATTGGGAACCGGAGCACAGCATATTGGATACCCTTCCCAAAATGATAGCGAGTTTAAAGGAAAACCCCAAAGAGTGGTATGAGCGCAATAATCTGAATTGATGATGGAGGCAAACCACCAAATACCGCCAGGATGGCAATACAACCCATCTACCTGGTCACAGCGCATCCCAATTATCATCCTGGCGTTTTTGGGCGTCGTGGTGGCCGGATATCTCTCGCTCTACCAATTTAAAATGATAGAAACCGTTTGGGATCCGTTCTTCGGAAAGGACAGTATAAAAATTTTGGATTCAAAAATTTCCCACGTGCTCCCCATTCCAGATGCGGCCCTGGGTGCCTTTGGGTATTTGGTAGATGCAGTCACGGGGATCATTGGCGGCAAAACCCGATGGAGAAAGATGCCGTGGATCGTGATAGTATTTGGACTTGCCGTGGGGCCTCTGGGTTTTGTGAGCGTGATGCTGGTGGTATTCCAGCCCGTACTTTTTTCGGCCTGGTGTTTTCTATGTCTGGTCTCGGCGGTTATTTCCATTGCGATGATTGGGCCCGCGATGGACGAGATGCTCGCCAGCCTGCAATTTATGCAAAGGGCAAAACACGCCAAGGTCTCTATGTGGAAAGTATTTTGGGGAATAAAATCTGAAGTTTCAAAAGTAAAATAAGATGAAAACACAAATCATTACTACCCTTGTAGGGCTCTGGATTATGGTAGCTCCGGGAGTATTATCCTTTTCAACCGTAGCGGCAGACAACGGCCACATCATTGGCCCCATCATTGTAACCTTCTCCTTTGTGGCCCTTTGGGAAGCCACCCACGGAATGCGCCGGTGGAACTATCCGTTTGCGCTTTGGTTATTGCTGGCTCCCTGGGTGCTGGGTTATGAAAGCACCGCCGCCATAGTGAGCGATATGGCATCAGGGGCGGCCGTGATTATTCTTTCTTCCCTTAAACATAACATAAAGACAACCTTCGGTGACGGATGGAAATCTCTTTTTGAAAAAAAACCACTGCATTTGCAAAAGGCCCAGGAGCAATGAAATGTATAAATAGGGCAGCCAAACCTCGGTTTTTTGATGAAATTAACCCTTGATTTTCCCTTCCTGCAAGAAATGGAATTATCTATCTTTGCAGAAAAATAATCTGAAAAAATGGTTTTTATTGAAAACGAGGGCAACACCAACCCACGGTTAAACCTGGCCCTGGAGGAATATGTACTGCGCAACTTTAGTGCAGATAACGATTATCTGTTGTTCTATATCAACGAGCCGTCCATCATCATTGGCCGCAACCAAAACACACTTGAAGAGATAAACCACGAATATGTAGACGCCAACTTTCTGCACGTAGTGAGGCGCATTTCGGGTGGTGGGGCAGTTTATCACGATCTGGGAAATTTGAATTTCAGTTTTATTACCAACCACGACGTAAAAAGCCTCAACAACTTTAAGAAATTTACCGCGCCCGTGATAAAGGTGCTGAAAAACCTGGACCTCGATGCCGAACTGAAAGGCCGGAACGACATTCAGGTAGATGAAAAGAAAATCTCCGGCACCGCCCAATTCTCAACGGGCAAGCGCATGATAAGCCACGGCACCCTGCTGTTTGATACCGATCTGGGCGAGGTAGCCAATGCCCTTAACGTAAAAATGAGCAAGATAGCTTCAAAGGGACATAAGTCGGTGCGCAGCCGGGTGGCCAATATTTCCGAATTTATAAAACAGGAAATGGACATTATCGCCTTTAGGCAACTGCTGTTGGAAGGGCTTTATGAGGAAAGTGAACCTTTTGAAAAATACCATCTGACCCCCGAGGAATGGAAAGGCGTCCATCAACTGAAGGAAGAAAAGTATGATACCTGGGATTGGAACTTCGGCCGTTCGCCCAAATTCAATATCCAGCGCAGCAAGCGTTTCGCCGTGGGCGAGATTGATTTACGCATTTTTGTGGAAAAAGGCCATATCAAGGAATTTAAGATATTTGGCGATTTCTTTGGAAAGGAGCCCGTTGAAAACCTCGAGAAATTGCTTGAAGGGGCACGTTATGAAAAAGAGGACATCTCTGGCCTGCTGAAGGATATTGAGATCAAGGAATATTTTGGCGATATTCCCAAAATAGATTTTATAGAATTGGTTTACGGCGCTGACGAAACCGAATAATCACCTTAAAAATATTCTTTGATATCCCGCTTTGCTTAGTATCCATCTTGAATTTATATATATATAAACCCTGAACTGTGAAAGGCAAACCCATGGTATACATTATGATTGCGGCAGCCCTTATTACCATAATTGGTTTGCTCACGGGCTGGTATCTGTTCATCTTTTTGGTACTGCCCCTGGGTTTTCTTTTCAAGCGCAAAAACAAACCATAAAAAAAGCCGCTACTTTTGGGTAGCGGCTTTCTTCTATTTGGAATAAAACTGTTTTCTATTCAACGATAAATTTACCGTGCATCAAAGCATAGTGACCGGGGAAAGTACACATAAAGGTATAGGTTCCTGGTTCTGGTGCCTCAAACTCTATGGTATCACTCTCACCACCACCAAGCATTTTGGTATGCACAATGATCTTATCCGTCATATCGGCAGGGATGTAATCATTATCCTTGGCGGTTGCGGCTGCCTGGCCTA
>CAYSLM010000112.1:0-8449 GCA_964431895.1 uncultured Aequorivita sp. | reverse complement strand
CCCTCGCTGGTGCGCGATTGCATCGCGTTCCATCCAGATTATTCTTCAACTGCTAAAGGCTCCGTTCAACCCAAATACTGAAAAACCACAATATTGTCCAACATTCCTTTTTCATCTGCATAATCCAAAGCACTGCTCTAAACATAATCTTGGGCCCTGTAAACTAATACTGCCTCAATGGGATTATTGTGCACATAGCTAATCTTCTCCCAAATAACCTTTATTGCTCCACAACTCAATTGGCTTATTATCGTGCCTCCAAAACTGAAACTCCTTCACGTTAGCTGTTTTTGCCGCTGCTTTTTTAAATTGCTCCAATAAAAATTCCTTTCGGCTCTCTCGATGGTTTTCTTGTATAGCATTTACCAACGCCTTGCTCGTGAATCGTTTAAAATCTCCCAATAAAAGCGAAGGATGTTGATTCTTAATACTTCTAAAAACTAAGTGAACATGATTTGTCATAATGCACCACGCAATTATCTCCATTCCCTTTTCCTTTTGACAAAATGAAAGACTTTGCACCAAAATATCCTTGTATTCATTTCAGGTGAAAACATCCAGCCATGCTACAACTTCATAATGTCATTAATTTTAAAAAAAGCTAAACGAAATTGAGATAAAAGTTTACAGGCACTTTATATTTAGAAGGCCACGCGATGCAATCGCGCGGGAGCGGGGGGGATGCAATCACGCGGGAGCGGGGGGGATGCAATCACGCGGGAGCGGGGCAGTTTACTTGTAGAAGGCCACGCGATGCAATCGCGCGGGAGCGGCGCATACGGAGTATTTGTTTGACTTGACTCATAGGTTTAGGTTTTCCTGCCATATTCTTATCCTTTGGTTATTCACCAAATAAACCTAAAAATCAAATAGAATCTCTTTAAAGAGGGGTCAGCTTGCTCCGGAATACCATTCCCATTTTTAAACAAAGGGGGTCAGTTTACTCCAGAACCTTGCCCATAAAGAGAGCTTCTGTTTTTTATATCAAGGGGGTCAGCATCCGCCAGAATGGCAAGCTGAAATATATAACCAGTAGAGGGGGCAGCTTAGGCCAGTCTATCCACAATGCCCAGTTTTATGAATTGGCAAGCGACAATGCCCTTAAAATAGCATTGGTAGGGTAGTAGCCCCCTCTAGCTCCCCCACACTTCGACTACGCTCAGTGCAGGCAGGGGAGGGTTCTTTGTTGTTGAAAAGTTCCCGCAATAAATGCGGGAGGAAGGTTTTTTCGGAAAGAAAACCTGTGTAGAGAAACAGCCTCTTATTTGGGGGCTGTTTCTTTTAATTTGAATTTTTTGTTTAAAAAATTTGAATTTTATTGGATTGTTTTTTGGCCTCAGAAAACTTTATTCACACTTTACTATTTTTAAATTTGGAGTTTATGAATCTCGCAAGCTCGATTTGGTTAAAACAACCCTTCGACTGAGCTCAGGACAGGTAGGGGAGTGAGCGTTAAGCACTTTAGGGTTTCAGCACTACATATTTTTAATTTGATAAAAGTATAATAGCAGTTCAAAGCCGTCTTGATAGGTTACAATCTTTCCTAAAGTGTAGCGATTGACCCGTACATTGTTTCCAAAGGTTTCTGAAGCCTTGATTTTTTGTTTAGCTCACGCGTTAATATTTTATTAGAGTTCGTGAATCTCTATTGATATTTGCCTAACGGCGAATCTCAATAGAGATTTCTTTTTCATCAAGCCCGCCTGCCGGACGGGCAGGGAAAAAGAAAGGCTAAAACTAATAGTAGTAACAAGGTTTCAATATTAACTCCAAGATTTAATAGAAGCACTAAACCATAAAATATTCAACAAAAATACTAAATGAGTAAGGGTAAAGAAATTTATGGATGGATGAAGCGCTGGGATAATTTTTTTACGCTTACGGGGAGCTTTCCCAAATGTTCCTGAAAACTTTTTTACAGCTACAGCATTTTTAAAAGAACAAAATAATCAATTAATACCAAAGTTTGCTTTTGTGCGGCTGGCTTAAAAATTCTAAATAATAAAACCATTACGGCATAATCTGAAAGAGCAAAATCAATCAACCAAGCACAATGTGTGCAGCAATTTTATACTTCGGCTGCGCTCAGTACAGGCGCCACGGCTAATTATAGGACATACCAACGAGAACTTGAATTCAGACGGAAACCAAAAAGTTTAATGACCCCCGACGGATTTCCAATGAAACGTTCGGAATATTGTGGGATATTTTACATAATATGAAATTATGGCAACATAGCATTATGTTCTATAATTTATATTATGTAAAATAGAATATTTTGAAGCCGATAGGTTTTTCCCTTTATCCCCATCAGAAGAGCTATATCCTGCCCTTGTAGTAATCAGCGCGTCCTTTCCCCCACGGAAAAATTACGATGTAGGCAACTTTATCCCTTTACATCATAAACAAAGGCCCTGTATTTTAAAAGAGCCACAAACACAAACCCGCCCAAGGCATTTCCAAATAGCGCCAATGCAATAAATGACAGATATTGTGTGAAGTTTATGGTAGCTGTTCCCACCAGGCCAGCAAAAACTTCCACATTGCCCACGATACTGTGGTGCAGTCCGGCAAAGGAAAGTACAGCCGTAATTAAATAAATGATAAAAATACGGCTCAAGGTATCCTTACTGGCGGCCACCAGCCATGAAAGCAGGCCCATTAGCCACCCGGCCAATATACTGCTCACCAGAATCACCCAGGGGCCATGGCCTGTCACATGAACGGCCACCCTTTCAATTGTGGCAAGGTCAAACAGCTCCAATTGTGGCCCAAACCAGACCAAAAGGAAGGCAATGAGGTAACCGCCAATCAAGTTTCCCAAGATTACCAGTCCCCAGAGTCGCAACAGACTGCCCACGCTCCTTTTGTTGTTGAGAACGGGCAATGTCAATAATGAAGTTTGCTCGGTAAACAAAATAGACTGGCCCAAAATAATCATGATAAACCCAACTGGATATACCAATGACTGCAATTTTATGATGCTGTCCTGGGCTATTTTTCCTTGAAGGAAATAATTGAGCGTACAGATAAGAAGAAAACTGAAGCCTATTTCCAGGCCTGCGGTTAGTGAACTCAACAAGATACTCACCGGATTTTTGTCATAGGTCTCCTGCCCTTCTATAATCTGCTGTTTGAGGATCTCGCCGTGCGATTTTGCCGTATCTGCCTGCGACGCTTTTGAATTTTCCAATCCTTCGTCTATTTGTTTCTGCTCGGCGTTTTTATTTTTCCCTTCTTGAGCCATTCGGTTTATTAAAAAAAGTTTTGTTTCCCAAAAATACATTCCTCTGAAAAACAAAACCTTTGATTGCTGTGAAAATAATGTAAAACGACAACTATTTCCGTATCATTTCCTCCAAATTTTTACGGTTGGTTGATTTGCCGTAAATCTTTTGCTCCGGATCCATGATCTGGGTGTCCTCCAAACCGCCCACATATACGGGTTCAAAGCCTATATCCTCAATGAGCTGTTGGGTTAGTTGTTTGCTCTCGTTGTCCTGGGCCGCAAAGGGTACGGCAAGTTTATCGGTATCTCGAAAGGCACGATCGCGCAAGTGTTCGGCATAGATGGTATTGAATGCTTTGGCAGTTTTGGCGGTTCCGAATTTCATGGCCGTATATTCCGAAGCGTTTCGGTTGCTATCGCGCACTTCTTGGGCCATTTCGCCATCCCTTTGTGGGTAGGGATTGGTAGCATCAATAATCACTTTATTGGCGTATTCGCCGGCATAAAGTTCGGCCAATTTGTCTATGGCCTTGAAAGGCACGGCCAGTAAATACACATCGGCGTTGGCTTCCCATGCCTCGTCTAGGCTTACTGCTTTTGACTTCCCTCCTGCTTCTTGCACCAGTTGGTTCAATTGCTCGGGATGCCTAGAGGTAAACAAAACCTCGTGACCGGCCTTGGCCCAATGTTTTCCTAGGTTTCCACCTATATTTCCACTTCCTATTACTCCTATTTTCATACTATTTTTTTTAAAAGATTATTCTTCTTCAGATTCAATTTTCTTCAGTGTCTGCGATATTTTTTTCTTTTCAGACCTCGCCTTCATTTCGGCGTCCTTTTCCATTTTTATCTTGCCGTCTCCTTTAATCTTTAAATTCTCCTCCTTATTTATCCTTCCAAAATTGGATGATTTGCGATATTCATCTTGGAAATCGGCATGTTTCTTTTTTCGTTCCATTACGTTCATTTTTGTGGGTTCTTACTTTGGAAATTGCCATTAAACGCAAATTCCTCTTGTTTTTTTCGTTTTCGCATCTCGGCAAGTTCATCTTTCCGCAGGTCATCGGGCAATTCGTCGGGATTGCCGCCAAAATATCCGAAGGCCACTGCGGTTGCCACGTGGTAGTCGTCAGTAAATTCAAATTCCCTATGGGCTTTCTTAAATTGTACCCCGGCCATTTGGTGCACCGCAATGCCCATACTACCGGCCTGATGGACCACATTGCCCATAAACAGGCCCAGATCATGTAGGGCATGAAAATTTTCCTTGTCCTTTTTCTCCATCGTTTTTTTGAAAGCGTTTATCCAGAGCATCTGGGCGTTGCCGGCCCATTGTTGGTTAAAATCGTCAAGACATTCAAAAATCCTATCATACATCTCGGTTCCTTTAAGTCCCCAAATAATTCGCCAGGGCTGAATGTTACTGGCACTGGGAGCCCAACGGCCAGCCTCCAGCAAAATCCTTGCTTTCTCCTCGGTAATGGGCGTATGGGCAAAGGTGCGCGGGCTCCAGCGGTTCTTAATAAGCTCCTTAATGTGATGTTCTGTGGGCGTTATCTTGTTTATGGTAACGATGTTTTCCATGTTCTCGAAATCTTGAATTTTTTTAGTACCCAATGGTAAAGCTGTTATCATCCTTGCAGATCAACTTTAATTCCAACCCATCTGAAGGGTACAATTACAGGCATTTTTCATAAATGTAACAAGAATGACGAAAGGGAAAAAGATTTTAAAAAAGTTTTAACCTCCTTTGTAAGTATTAACATTTCCCTATGTATTTGAGACATTGATAGCACTTAATTTTGCCAAAAATCAATTTGAATGCTTATTTGGGGAATTTTTATCGCCTTTATCATCCTTTTCCTGGCCCTGGACCTAGGAGTCTTTAACAGAACCCCCCATATTATAAAAACCAAGGAGGCTTCTATCTGGACAGCCGTATGGGTAACGGTGGCCCTTGGCTTTTCGGCGGTGATCTATTGGATTTTTAAGGAAGGCCTGACCGAAAATCCTACCGGGCTATCGCCAAACGCAGCCGTACTCAAGTATATTACGGGCTACCTTATCGAGCTATCCTTGAGCATTGACAATGTTTTCGTTATTGCCGTGATCTTTTCGTCCTTCTCCATTCCGCAGAAGTACCAGCACGAAGTACTGTTTTACGGAATATTGGGGGCCGTTGTCTTCAGGGCTTTGATGATCTTTTTTGGAGTGGCACTTATCAACAAATTTGATTGGATTATTTATGTGTTTGGAGCCTTTCTTCTGTACACGGCATATAGAATGCTGGGTCATAATGAAGATGAATACGATCCAAAAAAGTCAAAGATGTTCCGTTTTTTGAAGAAACTCTTTCCCATAAGTTATAAAATGGACGGCGATAAATTTTTTATAAAACGGATGGGTGTGCGCGCGGCCACCCCACTCTTTGTCGCTCTTATAATCATTGAGCTCACGGATATTCTCTTTGCGCTCGATAGTATTCCCGCTATCCTGGCCATCACGGCCGATCCTTTTATTGTTTTCAGCTCCAACATATTGGCAATCCTGGGGCTTCGGTCTATGTATTTTCTCATCTCGCGTATGTTGACAAAGTTCAGGTACATAAATTATAGCCTGGTAGTGATCCTGGCATTTGTGGGGATAAAGATGATACTTTCGCACAATGTTGAAATCCCTGAATGGTTATCACTTAGCGTTATCGGGCTGTCGCTGGCAGGTGGCATAATAGCCTCTCTCCTTTTGCCCGATCCAAACCCAAAGTTGGACGAGGTGGAATAATTTCACAAAATCCCCTTAAAAGTTTGGAATGGTTTTTTTGCTATTGTACCTTTAAAAATCCATAATAAAAAAACCAAGAGGACATGAACATTAACTTTGAGTATCACGAAGTAGCGGCCAGCCAACGGTTGGAAGCTTTTGTGGCCGAAAGGCTTGAAAAACTGGAAAATAAGTACGACTCTATTGTGAGTGCCGATGTTTATTTTAAAAAAGAAAACAGCTCCAATCCCGAACGGGGAAAGATTTGCAGCATACGCCTTGAGATGCCGGGCCCAACCATTTTTGCCGAGGCATCAAACGGGGCTTTTGAGGCTTCGGTAGCCAAAGTGATTGACGAGTTGCGCACCCAACTACAAAAGCGAAAGGAAAAACTCAAGTCTTATTAAAAAAAACCAGAGAGGCAGACCGTTAAAGATACCGTCTCGTCTCGCTCTGACGTCAACAAAAATAAATGTGACGCTTTTCTAAATAAAACCAATACCGATGAAAGATATGGGAGTAATAGCAAGAGATGAAAACCAACTTACCCTTATTTATAGCAGCAATACCCGCGTAGGCCGATGGACCTTGAGTTATCTGGAAGGAATAGATAAGCCCTTTTTGGCCATTGACTTGGCCAAAACTAAGGTTGCAGATACCCAATGGGCCGAAATTGCAGATTCCATGGGCGTGAGGATTGGCGATTTGGTTGATAAACGTCAATTGGAAATAGAGACCGAAGGCACTAAAGATTTTGATGACAATGACTGGCTAAAGATCATCCAGAAGAACGACGCTGTTATCTCATACCCCATAGCCATTATGGGCCAACGGGTAGAGCAAATTATAAATGCACCCGCCATCATGGAGTTTTTTGAAGTAGATTCCGCAGGGCTTGAACAGAGTCCGTCCGAAGGCAATGACCTCGATATTGAGCGAACTACCGAGAACGAGAAATTTATTGAAAAGGAAGAGGATTGACCTCCTATTCCTTTCCTTCCCCTACTACCTCCAAAGGTTGTATATCTGGCCTTACCTGTTTGTAAACCTCAAGCTGCGGCCGGGTTAGGATATCCCCCATTTCGGCCGTTTCCTGTTCCTTTAACTGGTACAGGAAGTCCAACTTGTTTTTTCCCGAAAGGTTTTTTTCGGCCTGTTGCCGTCTTATCAAAAATTCCTCTACCTTTTGTTGGAAAAGAAGTTTCTGTTTGCCCGTAAGCGCCAATTCCAAATTGTATTGATCAGTTAGTTCTATGGCTTTCTTTTCGGCATCTGCATTTGATTTTTGAAGAAAAGGATCCTGTGAAAAGGCTGAAACGCTAATAAACATCAATAAAAAAACGGAAATAAAAGTTTTCATGGTATCTTTTTTTTGGTGAATACCATGAAAATTAAATGAAGCTGGCGTGAAATTTTTCTTTGTTAACCCAATTTAACGGCCAGTAGCCGAATATTTAACAATCTGATAAGAGGAAAGCCACTATCGGCAAATTAACGCTTTAAGAAGTTTTTTGGGAAACCTTCTGTTTGATCAATGAAATGGCGTCGTTCACATTGCGAAGGTTTTCCATATCGTTGTTTTTGAACTCAATATCAAAAACGTCCTCAATATCCAGAACAATATCAACAAGGTGTGCCGAATTGATGTTGAGCTCCCGGGTTAGGTCACTGTCCCTGCTTATACTTGCCGTGGGCACATCCTCGGGCAGATAGGTTTTTATAATGGGCTCGAGTCGCGAATATATTTCTTTGGAATTCATGGGGATTAAATTTTTCTAAATATAGCACAAGCATTTACATCACCAAAACCAAAACTGGCCTTTGCAATGGTCTGCATCGATTTTTTTTGGGTTTTCGTCGAAATTTTTTCCGGGGAAACCAATGCGGCTATTTTTGGATGCAGATTTCCGCAGTTTACATTCGGAAAAATAAACCCTTCATGCATCTGGAGAATGGCCGAAACAATCTCGATACTGCCGCTGGCTGCCAGACAATGGCCAACCATTCCCTTGAGTGAATTGATATACGGAAAGTTATCGCCCTGTCTGCCCAAAGCCCTGCTCCAGTTTTCAATCTCGTCCGGATCCTTGATCGTTGCAGTCAAATGACCGTTGACGTAATCAATTTCATAAGGGTGTATTTCAGCATTTATTAAGGCACCTTCAATGCATTTTTGTACGGCTGTACTATTGGGGGCGCTCATGCTGCCTCCGTTTCTCTGGCCGCCATTGTTTACTGCCCCGCCCAAAACCTCTGCATAAATAGTGGCCCCACGGTTCTGGGCACTTTCCAGCGATTCCAGAAGATATGCCCCTGCCCCACTTCCGGGCACGAATCCACTGGCATCGGCGCTCATGGGGCCGGGCACATTGTTTGGATCGTCATTATGCTTATAGGTAGTGACTTTCATGGCGTCAAAACCGCCCCAAATGTATGGACCGTGATCGCTGGTGCTGCCGC
>CAYSLM010000111.1:3742-8515 GCA_964431895.1 uncultured Aequorivita sp. | reverse complement strand
TGGCCGTGGCGGCCGTGGTGGTGGTGGCGGAAGCCTTTTGGATATAATAGTTTTGAGCAGTTTGGGCCGTGGAGGCTTTGGCGGTGGTGGCGGAAGTTTTGGCGGTGGAGGCAGTTTTGGTGGCGGAGGAGGCTTTGGCGGCGGTTTCGGCGGCGGCGGTTTCGGTGGCGGCGGCGCCAGTGGTGGTTGGTAATATTAGGCAACTTCCCCAAAAAAATCATAGGCCCGCACTACCGAATACGGATTGTTTGAGAATTTTGGCGGAAAGGCACAATGGCCCCCATGGGCGGGGGTTTCCAAGAAGAGATAGTCGTGGCTTCGTGCCATTTCTACCGGATGGTCCTCGGTACCAAGAATAGGGTCGTCCCAGGCATTGATGACCAAAACGGGCAGATTGATTCCATCTACTGAATTGCCCGGAGAAGCTTTGAGATAATACTCCTCCAGATTGGCATAACCGCCGTGTACCGGAACAATAAAATGATTAACCACATCGTCAAAATTACGGATGTTTTTTGCGGCGTCGCTCGGTACGGTGTTGGGAAATTGCAGGGCCTTGGCGGCAATCTTTGCGCGCACCTTTCTAATAAACCTGCTTTGGTAGATCCTGCTGAGGCCCGAATCCAATTTTTGCGCACTCGACCTTAGCTGAAATGGAGCCGAAATTGCCACTGCGGCCTTCACCTCGGGCGGTTGCGCGCGCTTTCCCAGATAGTTGAGGATTTGGTCGCCGCCCAGTGAAAATCCGATAAGGAATATGTTGGGAAATTCCCGGCCAATCAAATGGTCTATGACAACGGCAAGGTCGTCAATGGAGGCGTGGTGGTACAGCTGGGGGAGCAGGTTCATCTCCCCTCCGCAACTGCGGTTGTTCCAAGCAAATACGGAATAGCCCTTCTCCACAAAAAAATTGGCGCAGGCATTGTTGTAATTTTTCCGGGAGTGGCCTTCCAGCCCGTGGCATAGCAGTACTACCCTGTTGGGGTCTTGTAAAACCTTGTCGAGCAATAGAAAATCGCCATCGGGAAGCTGCAATCGCTCCCGTTGGTATTGTGGGGGCTCCAGCTTGCGGATAATGCCCGAATAAATGGTCGAGATATGTCCATTTTGAAAAATGGAGCTGGGCCTATATTTCGAATTTGGGAGATATGGCATAATGAAAATGCTCCCCTTCCTATGTTCACAAAAGGGATTAGGTGAAGAAGTTACGAAAAAAATGGCCATATCCCATCACCCAACAAGGGTGGTTTCAAAACTTATTTCTTCCTAAAATAAACCGTAATGGGAACTCCGGTAAAATTGAAATTGTCCCGAAGCTTGTTTTCTACATAACGTCTGTAGGGATCCTTCACATATTGCGGCAGGTTGCAGAAAAATGCAAAACTCGGGTAGGGGGTGGGCAATTGGGTGCAGAATTTAATTTTTACGTATTTTCCCTTATAGGCCGGTGGGGGATAGGCTTGGATGAGCGGCAGCATGACGTCATTCAATTCACGGGTTTTTATTTTTCTACTGCGGTTTTCATAAACTTCTACGGCCGTTTCAATGGCCTTATATAGTCGTTGTTTGGTCAATACCGAAATAAAAACGATGGGCACGTCAACAAAGGGTTCACATTGCTGGCGGATGTATTTTTCGTAGTCCTTTACGCTGGTGCTGTCCTTGTCCTCAACCAGATCCCACTTGTTGGCAAGAATTACGATGCCTTTGTTGTTGCGCTGGGCCAGCCAGAAAATATTTTCTACTTGCCCGTCAAAGCCGCGGGTGGCATCAAACACCAGAATTACCACATCGCAATGCTCTATGGCGCGTACGCTGCGCATCACGGAATAAAATTCAAGATCTTCCTTTACCTTGCTTTTTTTGCGGATGCCGGCGGTATCTACCAGATTGAATTCAAACCCAAAGCGGTTGTATTTGGTATCAATACTGTCACGGGTGGTGCCGGCTACGTCTGTCACTATATACCTGTCTTCACCGATCAGGGCATTTATAAAAGACGATTTTCCGGCATTGGGGCGGCCTACCACCGCAAAACGGGGCAGCTCGCTGTTGTCCTCGGGTTCCTTATCGGGAAGTGCGGTTACCAGATCATCCAGCAGTTCGCCGGTACCACTGCCGTTTATGCTGGAAATATTGTACTGGTTTTCAAAGCCGAGCGAATAAAATTCGAGCGCATCGTTGATACGGGAATGGCCATCTACTTTGTTAATGGCCAGAAAAATGGGTTTTTTTGATCGCCGAAGGAGTTTGGCCACTTCCTGGTCCATTCCGGTCACTCCGCTTTCCACATCAACCATAAAGATAATGGCATCGGCCTCTTCAATGGCCAGCTCTACCTGTTTGTCTATTTCGGCCTCAAAAATATCATCACTGCCCTTTACGTAGCCTCCCGTATCTATCAACGAAAACTCCTTCCCGTTCCAGTCGCTTTTGCCATAGTGCCTATCACGTGTCACGCCACTTACGGCATCTACAATGGCCTCGCGGCGCTGGATTAAGCGGTTAAAAAAAGTTGATTTGCCCACGTTGGGCCTTCCTACAACGGCAACAATGCTCATAATTATTTATTTAGAATCCGGATAAATTTTCTCCGGAGGTGCAAAAATAGGTTTTAGTTGGCAGAAAAAACAGTATTTTAACCGCTTTCAAAAATAATATATGATCCAGCTTTCCAACGAGATAGTCCTGAGACCGCGGTTTCAGTTTCGGGTATCGCAACCGGTGGCACAATTGCGCGAGTGCTTTAAGGCGGCCAAATGCCAGGGTACAACATTCCATATTTCCTGTGTAGATGACCATATTTTTATCAGGCTTCCCCGAAACCGGCAGCACTACTGGTCGCCCCAACTGCACCTGGAGTTGATGGAAAATGAGGATGGCAGCAGTACCGTTTTTGGGTTTTTTGGGCCCAACCCGACCGTGTGGACATTTTTTATGTTTTTGCACGTGGTGGTGGGCATACTGTTTATGGTCAATCTTGTTTGGCTGTATTCAAACTACAATCTGGGAAATACTACCGCGCTACAGATTGCTATCCTACTTGTTTTGATTTTGGCGTGGTTTGGGCTGTACCTTGCGGGAAGAATGGGCAAGAAAAGAGGGAAGCCCGGGATGCACGAGCTCTATGATTTTATGAATGGGGTTTTAAAATTCCCGACCACAAGCGCCAACCCGGCTTGACGTAGGGCAGGGTGCAAATGAATTTTGTACGTGCCCTATTTTTGGTTGTAGCCAAACCTGCGCAACTGCTTTTCATTGCTGCGCCAATTTTTGTTGACTTTTACATAGAGCTCTAGGTGTATCTGCTTGCCGAAAAACTTTTCCAGGTCCTTTCGGGCTTCAGTGCCCACACGTTTTAACGCTTCGCCCTTATGGCCAATGATGATGCCTTTTTGGGTTTCGCGTTCTACCATAATGATGCTGCGGATGCGGATAATGTTCTCATCCTCCAAGAACTCCTCCGTATCGATCTCAACCGAATAGGGAATTTCCTTTTTGTAATGCATAAGGATTTTTTCGCGGATGGCCTCATTGACAAAAAACCGTTCGGGTTTGTCGGTGAGTTGGTCTTTGGGATAAAACGGGGGCGACTCGGGCAGCAGTTCAATAATTCTATTGAACACCTCGGGCACCCCAAAGTTTTGCAGGGCCGAGATGGCAAAGATTTCGGCATTGGGCACTTTTTCCTGCCAGAGGGCCACGGCCTGGTCCAGAAGCGCTTCGTTGCCTTTGTCAATTTTGTTGATGAGCAGTAACACCGGGATTTTTGCCTGGGTTATCTTTTTCAGAAAAGCTTCGTCCTTGAGTTCCTTTTCGCCCAATTCCACCAAATAGAGGAGGATATCGGCATCCTCAAAGGCAGATTTTACGAATTCCATCATACTTTCCTGCAGCCGATATGCCGGTTTTATGATGCCCGGGGTATCGCTAAGGACTACCTGAAAGTCATCGCCGTTCACGATCCCCAAAATGCGGTGCCGGGTGGTCTGAGCCTTGGAGGTGATTATGGATAGCCGCTCGCCCACAAAGGCGTTCATGAGCGTACTCTTGCCCACATTGGGATTGCCTACTATATTTACGAAACCTGCTTTGTGACGGCCCATGGGAATTGTTTTGACTCTACAAATTTAGGATTTAATCATGACTTGGCCGAAAATCTTCGGCTTTAGGATATCGGGAACTATTGCTTATTTTTGCCACATGCTTTTCCCAAAAAAGAAAATAGAACTGGAAGAAGGAGACTACTACCTGACTCCGGAAGGTTATAGATGCTTTACGGAACAGTACCACCTCAAACGCGGCTATTGCTGCCAGAGCGGCTGTAGGCACTGCCCTTATGGCTTTGATAAAAAAACCGGGCGCACCGGCAAACGATAAAAACGTGAAACTGCAGACCGAAATACCGCTAAAGCCCGAGACAAACCAAATAGATTACACTTCCAAAATACTTTTGTTGGGAAGCTGTTTTTCGGAAAATATTGGGGCTAAGTTTGATTTTTATAAATTCCAAAATCTGCAGAATCCGTTTGGGGTAATCTTCAACCCGATTTCGATTGAAAAGCTTATTGTTCGCGCGATTGACGAGGTATCATTTTCCGAAGAAGACATTTTTCTTCACAACGGGCTTTGGAAATGTTTTGAAGTACATTCCGAACTTTCAGCTTTGGACAAAAATGAATTTTTGGAATACCTTAATTCGGCGCTTCAAAATTTGCGGAAATGGCTTTTTTCTTCAACACATATCATATTCACCTTTGGAACTTCGTGGGT
>CAYSLM010000111.1:0-3642 GCA_964431895.1 uncultured Aequorivita sp. | reverse complement strand
GAGCTGCTTTCCATTGAAGAAATTTCAAAAAGCCTTCAAACTATTTTCGATAAAATTTCAACCATAAACCCTGCCGCGACAATCATAAACACCGTGTCGCCCGTGCGGCATATTAAAGACGGTTTTGCGGAAAATTCACGCAGCAAAGCGATTCTAATTTCCGCAATACACAGCACAATCTGTCACCCTGCGCTAGCCTGCCCTGAGCACAGTCGAAGGGTCGAAGGACACCAACCATCAAAAAAGAACTTTCAAAAAACATATTTTCCTGCCTTTGAAATCATGATGGACGAACTGCGCGATTACCGGTTCTACGCCGAAGATATGCTCCACCCCAATAAAACGGCCATTGAAATAATTTGGCAGAAATTCTCCAGGGTGTGGATTGCTTCGGAAACCGAGACCGTTCAAAAGGAAATCGCTTCTATCCAGAATGGCCTAAACCATAGGCCGTTCAATCCTGAAAGTTTTGAACATCTTCAGTTTGAAGAATCCCTTGGGCAGAAAATCGCTTCGATTGTGGAGCGATTTCCGCACATACAATTTTAATTCTGGATTTATTAATCTGCATTTATAGTCAAAAATACGTCAATTGACGTATTGTGAAATGATGCCATATCGGGCAATTTTGTCATCAACAATGCCAATGTCGGCGATGACGCAATACTAAAAACCAAACATTATGAAAACACTAAAGAAATCAATTTTACTTTTAATGGCCGTGATGGCGGTAAGTTTAACCTCCTGTAAAAAGGACGATGATGGCGGCGAGGATCCACAGGGCGGTGTGGGCACATTCTCTGCCAAGGTTGACGGCGATACTTTTACGGGCATGCAGGGTACCGTAACCGCTAGGGTAACCAGTACTGGTGCGGGGCAGGCTTTGGCCGTGAGTGGCGGCACGAGCCAATCGGAAAACCTTCAAATGATTATTACCAGTTTTGACGGGGAGGGAACGTATGATCTTAATTTCTTAAACATCGGCACCTATAGCTATCTACCAGATCCAAGCAATCCCGACCCGAACACGGTGGTGGTCTATTCAACCGTAGGGAACGGCCAGGGAAATAATGGCACGCTAAAGGTTTCCAGCTATGACGGCAACACTATAAAGGGGACGTTCAGTTTTACCGGGTTTAATATAGATAATACCAGCCAAAGCGTTTCCGTAACCGACGGACAGTTTAATATTGAGGTGACCAACCAATAGCCAAGGGATTTTATCTTAAAATTCGTGATGCAACGAAAAGGAAGACGGCCACAAAACCTTGTGGGGATAGGGTGCGCTGGCCGTCTGAATTTTCAGGAATTAACCAACTAACTAACCAAAAAACCGCCCATGAAGTGAGGAGCATTGGCAGTTTTTAAAAACCCTTGGGCTTCCGGGGGTTTATTTTTTTACGGCAATTGGCCTATGTGCCTGTATGCGAAGAAAATGTATCTTTAGTTTTTTAAAAGTCTCAAAATATGGGTTTAACAATTGTATTCAGTGGCTTGCTAGCTGTTGGTGCCATTGGGCTTTTGGGCTGGCATTTTAAAAGGAGGCGCGACGCCAAGGGCTTGCATGCCTCCCGTATAGACCAATTGGAAAAATCGTTTCAAGTGCACAGGGCACAACTTCTTTTCCGTGAACGCGCCCTGTTGAACTATAATTTTTTGAAATACAATCTCTCGGCTGCCCTCCTGGAACAGCCGGAAATTCAAGTATAATATTTATGCGGAACACACTCCTCTTTCTTTTTCTCTGTCTCGGTTTTGGGAAGCTATACCCCCAACAAAAAGCGGAAATAGATTCCATCAATAAAATCTATGTGCAGGGGCTCAATATCCCAAAGGACTCCGTCATTTCACTTTTTAAGGAAAACCTGAAAGCTGCGGAAAGCATCCAATACAGCCTGGGCATAGCCGATGCATACGCACAATTGGCTCTTGCCTATGGCTACCAGGGCAACTATGAGGAACGGACCAAGCATGCGCTTACCGCCATAAGGATGTATGAAAAAATGGGCAACCTAGAACGTGTGGCCGACAATTACGCCGAACTGGGCTACGGAATGAAATACCGCGACCTGCCCAAGGCACTGTACTATATGCAAAAAGGGAAAGCGGTGGCCGAAGCCGGGAATTTTCAAAACGAACTGAAGGATATTTATAACAATTATGGCGTGCTGAAAGAAATTGAAGGCCAGTTGGACAGCGCTTTGTTTTATTTTGAAAAAGGACTGGAGATAAAGGAGCAGATGAATGATACCATCGGTATTCCGTATAGCTGGAGCAACCTGGCTGGCGCTTATGGCTTGCAGGAAAATTTTTCAAAATCGAGGGAATATTTCAACAAATCACTCCAGCAGCGATTGGTCTGGGCGGATTCTGTGGGAGTGGCAGAAAACTATACCCAGTTGGGCGAGGTGTTTATGGCGGAAAAAAAATGGGACCAGGCCATTCCCCTCATACACAAATCGCTGCCCATCAGCATAAAAAAACATTACCAAAACTTGACCCAGTACAATTACAAATTGTTGTCTGATATTTACAAAAACCTAAACCGTTCAGATTCTGCCCTTTTTTATTACGAAAAATTCAGTGCCGTTAAGGATAGCATCCAGAATGTAAAAGTAGAGGAGAGCATCGCCGCACTAAACATTGAATTTGAAACCGAAAAAAAGCAAAACGAAATCCTAAAGCAACGCGCCCAACTGGCCGAAAAGGACCTGGAAGTACGCCGCAAGAATACCTTTATTTTCGGTAGCCTTGGCCTGGCCTTTCTGTTGGGGCTTTTGGGATATTTGCTCTACAATCAGCAGAAATTGAAAAACCGCCAACTCCAAAAAGAAAGCGAACTGAAAACCGCTTTAGCCAAAATAGAGACCCAAAACAAGCTGCAGGAACAGCGGCTGCGCATTTCGCGGGATTTGCATGACAACATTGGGGCGCAGCTCACTTTTATCATTTCCAGCATCGACAACCTGAAATTCGGCTTTACCGATATCAGCGAAAAATTGGGCAATAAACTCAGCGGAATCAGTGCCTTTACCCAACAGACCATTTATGAACTGCGCGACACGATATGGGCCATGAACAAGGAAAGCATCAGCTTTGAAGACCTGCAGGCGCGTATCGCCAACTTTATCGAGCACGCAAAAAGTGCTTCGGAAAACACCGAATTCTCCTTTAATATCGAAGATAAGGTAGCAGCGACCCACCTTTTCTCTTCCGTTGAGGGAATGAATATCTACCGGATTATACAGGAAGCTGTAAACAACGCCCTGAAATATGCAGGGGCAGATGAAATTGAAGTGAACATTTCTGCACTTTCTCCCCCTCGGGGGAAGATGCCCAAAGGGCAAAAGGGGACATTCCACATTGAGATACGCGATAACGGAAAAGGTTTTGATGCGGAAAATGTTACCCTGGGCAATGGTCTAAACAATATGAAGAAACGCGCCCGCGAGATTGGAGGCGGCCTTCAAATCAAATCGTCGAAAAAGGGAACTTCCGTTCTTTTAACTGCTCCAAAATAATGTTCTGGAAATTTTGATATAAGGCAATTGCCCTATTTGGCAGGGCCGTTTTTTACGCTAATTTCAATATCTTTAACCACCAAGCAGTTATAATATGTTGAAACTTGCCATAGTTGACGAT
>CAYSLM010000110.1:0-8758 GCA_964431895.1 uncultured Aequorivita sp. | reverse complement strand
GTTTCACGTTTTAAAAAACGGTTCATTTCATAATCCTTGTCTGCAGCCTTCATTTGTCCGTGAACAATGGAGACTTGGTACTGCGGCCTGGGGAATTCGCGTACGATGCTCTCGTACCCGTCCATCAAATCTTTGTAATCCATGGCCTCGCTTTCCTGAATCAAGGGGTACACGATATACACCTGCCGGCCCTTGGCAATTTCGTCTTTCAGAAACCGGAATACCCGCAGCCTGCTGGCGTCAAAACGGTGCACTGTTTTTATATTTTTTCGGCCCGGTGGCAGCTCGTCTATTACGCTTATATCCAGATCGCCGTATATGCTCATGGCCAGGGTGCGGGGAATGGGGGTTGCGGTCATTACCAGGATATGGGGAGGGAGAGTCGCGCCATCATCTGCAGCGGGGCCGCCCTTATGCCATAGTTTGCTGCGTTGTTCCACTCCAAAACGATGTTGCTCGTCCACAATGGCCAGCCCCAGATTTTTGAATTTTACCTTTTCTTCGAGCAGTGCATGGGTGCCGATGAGAATGTCCAATTGGCCATTTTCCAATTTTTCATGGATTTCTTTCCTTTTTGAAGCTTTGGTTGAACCTGTAAGCAATTCAATACTGGCGTTCAGATTTTTACACATTGACAATAAGCTGTTGTAGTGTTGGACTGACAAAATTTCAGTCGGCGCCATTAAACAGGCTTGAAAACCGTTGTCAAGTGCGATGAGCATTGCCATGAAAGCCACAATGGTCTTTCCCGAACCCACATCGCCCTGCAAAAGTCGGTTCATCTGGGCCTTGCTTCCCATATCGTTGCGGATTTCCTTGATGACCCGTTTCTGTGCCCGGGTCAATTCAAAGGGTAAATGTTGTGAAAAAAAGGTGTTGAAGTAATGCCCAATAGTATTGAAGACATGGCCCTTGATTTTCGATTTGTGCACCAGGTTTTTTCGGATCAGTTGCAGTTGGATATAGAACAATTCCTCAAACTTCAAACGGTATTGCGCGCGGGCCAAATGGCCTTGGCTTTTTGGAAAATGTATATTGAAAAGCGCCTCCTTTTTTGAGGCCAATTTTAGTTGATCCAAAAGCGATTTTGACAGCGTCTCGGCAAAGGCGCCTTTGCTCTCCAAAAAGAGTTGCTGCATCAACCCGTTGATCACCCGATTTGAGATGCCGCTGTTGGCCAATTTTTCGGTAGAGGGATATACGGGCTGCATGGCCGAGCGAATGCTTTTTTCGTGGGTTTCCAGCAATTCCATTTCGGGGTGAGGCATGCTGAAACTTCCATTAAAAAAGTTGGTTTTTCCGAAGATGACATAGGCGATGTTCAGTTTTAGGTTCTCGCGTATCCATTTGATGCCGCGAAACCATACGAGCTCCATGGTTCCGGTTTCGTCCTGAAAGGTGGCCACCAGCCGCTTGCCCCTTTTTTGCTCCACGGTTTTTATGTGGGTAATTTTTCCAATTATCTGTACTTCGGCGTTGGTTTGCCGCAAGTGCGCAATTTTGTAATACTGGGTTCGGTCAAGATAGCGGTTTGGAAAAAGGTTCAGCAAATCCTGGTAGGTATGGATGCCCAGTTCCTTTTTCAGCAAAACGGCCCGGTTTGGCCCTACGCCTTTCAGATATTCTATCGGGGTTTGCAGTAGTTTGGCATTCATAGAGTTGGCATTGGCCCAGCGAAAAAAAGTGGCCCGGAAATCAGCTTCCGGGATTTTTTAATGATATATTTGTTTAAACAATACGGCTAATTTAAACATTCCTTCCTATGAAAAAAATCTACTTTTTATTTGTTTTGATCGTCTGGCTGCCGGTGGCTGGTTTTGCCGGCATTCTTGCCACACCCGAGCTCAGCACCCGATTGACCGAGGATTATCCCCTCGAGATGCCGGTTTTAAAAGCCTATCCCATTTATATGAATGCTTCGGTTGACGCCCCCGATAGTATTCAGGAAGTGACGGTTACCATAAACGGAACAGAATATCCGGCCAATGCCAATACAGGCTTTTATTACTATTTATGGACGCCCGATAGTTATGGAACACACGAGATTATCATGACAGCAAAAACCGTACAGGGCGACGAGACCACGCTCACCCGAAACATCACCGTTACGGCCAGTGCTGCCTCGCAGGTAGTGCGCAGCCTGGAGGATGTGATCATCGAGTTTGGGGGAGAGAACAGCCGCTGGTATTATGGCACCTATACCTTTCCGCAATTTGTAGGAGCCTATAATGATCTGAATGCCTTTTTGAATGTGGAATGTCCGAATATTCCGGGGGGTTGCGATGATTGGGACCGATGGGCCTTTATAGACGTCAAGGCGCCAGACGGCAATTGGATACAGTTGATACGCTACATAACGCCCTACGGGGTGGGCTGTGACCACCAGCTTAACGTAACCGATTACAGTTCCCTGCTGCAGGGGGAGGTAGAAATAAGGGTGTTTATCGATACCTGGGGCACGGGTGGCTGGCAGCTTACCCTGGATACCGAATATACCGCTGGCGCGCCACAATATGCCTATAGCAATGTAGTGGAAGTGTGGGACGGCGAATATCCTTTTGGCGATCCGGCAAATTTACAGCCCGTTGAAACCTATAATGCTGATATTCCACAAGCTGTGGAAGCATCGCACCTGCGGGTTTCCAATACGGGCCACGGTTGGGGCAGCAACAACACCGCCAACGCCGCCGAATTTTTCAACGCAACGCATTATTTTGATATCAACGGAACGGAGACCTTTTCCCAGCACCTCTGGAACCAATGCAATCCCAACCCCGATGGCTGTACCGGCCAGCAGGGCACCTGGCAGTACAATAGGGCCGGTTGGTGCCCAGGTGCCATAGCCCCGCCAGATCTTTATGATTTGAGCGCCCAATTGGGTTCCACATTCAGTCTGGATTATCGCTTCCATCCCGGCTATCAGGATTTTTGCCATCCCAACAACCCCGCCTGCGTTTCGGGCCAGACCTGCCCAGACTGTAATGATGGGTACAATCCTATTTATTATATAGATGCCCACATCATCAACCAAAGCAATAATCCTATGGTGTACGGCAACACGCTTGGCACGCCTGTGGTTGACAATACGCGGGTGTATGATATTACCATATATCCCAATCCCTCAAACGGACTTTTCCATTTGAAGGTGGCCTATCCCGAATCCACAACCCGGGTGACGCTCAATACCGTGGAGGGAAAAACCGTAAAGGCTTATTATTTCCATTCGGTTGACCAATTGGCAAATTATACTTTTGACGTAAGCAATCTCGATACAGGGGTTTATTTTCTAAACCTCGAGAATTCTTTTGGCACGGGCGTGAAAAGAATTGTTTTGAAATAAAAATTCCCGTATATACTTCTAAAAAAGGGTTATTTTTGGTAAAACAGGAATAACCTTTTTTATGCACTGTCTATTTCAAGAAAAATTTGTGGATCCTTCCCGCACCTTCCCCGTGTATATCGTTGTATTCTTTCTCTGTGTTTTGGGTTTTGTGCCTAAGGTAGTTGGGCAACAAAGAGAGACGGTCGATTTTCTGAAGGTTTCGGCCACCGTGAAACCGCTTCCAACAGAGAAAAAAGTAGAAGGTACATTGGCCTATACTTTCAAAATACTCAGGGATACTGACTCTATTTATCTGGATGCCCACAACGTAAAGGTGTTAAACTTTGCCCTGGAAGGAATTGTGGTAAAGGCCGGAACTGAAAAAATCTGGCTGCTCGACGATTTTGAGGCCGGCACCACCCGAACGGCGTTTTTCACTTATGAAGCCAGGCCCGAACAGGCACTTTATTTCTTTGGAAATGAAATCTGGACCCAGGGCCAGGGAAAATTTACCTCGCACTGGCTGCCCAGTATTGACGACGTGAACGAAAAAATAGAGTTTGACCTTACCATTGTGGCCCCGGCCGGAAATGAGGTGATAGCCAACGGAAAATTGCTTGATATCAAACAGACGCCTGACGGCACATACTGGCAGTTTAATATGCAGCGGCCTATGTCCAGCTATTTGGTGGCCTTGGCCGTGGGCCCGTTCAATAAAAGAGATTTGGAATCAAGTTCGGGCGTACCCCTGCAGCTGTATTATGCACCCGATGATTCATTAAAGGTAGAGCCCACCTATCGCCACAGCAAACAGATTTTCGACTTTTTGGAAACTGAAATCGGGGTGCCGTATCCTTGGCAGAATTACAAGCAGGTGCCCTTGCGCGATTTCCTGTACGCCGGAATGGAAAACACCACCGCCACCTTTTTCTCCCGGGCCTTTATGGTTGATTCCATCGGGTTTAATGATAGAAATTATATTAACGTAAATGCCCATGAGCTGGCCCATCAATGGTTTGGCGATCTGGTGACCGAAAAATCGGGAAGCGACCACTGGCTACAGGAAGGTTTTGCCACTTATTACGCGCTCTTGGCCGAAAGGAAAATTTTTGGAAACGATTACTATTATTGGCAATTATACCAAACGGCCGAACAGTTACAAAAGGAAAGTGATGCCGGCAGGGGAGAGTCGCTCCTTGACCCGAAAGCCAGTTCGCTCACTTTTTACCAAAAAGGCGCCTGGGCATTGCATATATTGCGGGAAAGAATTGGTGATCGCGCATTTAGAACTGCTGTTAGGAATTATCTTGGAAAGTATAAATTCAAAAATGTCTCGACCGATGATTTTTTACGCGAAGTGAAAGCAGTCTCAGATTTTGATGTAGATGGGTTTGCGGAAGATTGGCTGCGACAGACCGCTTTTAGGGCAGAGGAAGCATACCAATCGCTTATACAATCGAACTTCATAAAAAGCTATTTTGAAGTTTCGGCTCTTCGGGCGACCCCTTTGGGCCAAAAGAAACAAGCCTTAAAGTCCGCACTTCGGTCAAACGACGATTTTATCGGGCAGGAAGCGGTGTACCAACTACTGGACGAGCCAATTTCAGAAGCGCTTCCGCTATACAAGATTGCCCTTGGAAGCGAAAATCTATATATCAGGCAGGCCGTGGCCCTTTCGCTCCAGACCATCCCCGAAGAATTGCAGGACCCCTATGAAAGTCTTTTGGCAGATCCTTCTTACCTTACTTTGGAAACGGCCCTGTACCAATTGTGGATGCAGTTTCCGCAGAAAAGAAAAATATTTTTGGAAAACACAAAAGGCATCATGGGCTTCCAAAACAGAAACGTACGGCAGTTGTGGCTGGCCCTGGCCTTGATTACCGATGGTTATGAAAGCGCGGAAAAGGTAAATTATTTGACCGAACTAAGAGACTACACCGCTGCGGCGCACAGTTTTGAGATTCGCGAAAAGGCTTTTCAGTATGTAAACGACCTACAGCTATGGGATATGGCTACACTGAAAAACCTGGTTGATGCCTGTGTGCACCCCAACTGGCGGTTTGCCAAAGCATCCCGCGAGCTACTGCACCAACTGCTTCAGCGGGCAGATTATTATGAGCAGATAAAAGTCTTGGGAAGGCAGGTGCCGCCAAAAGCGGCAGCGTATTTAAACAAAATCGTAAAAGAATGAGGGCATTGGTAATTTCGGGCGGTGGCAGCAAAGGGGCATTTGCGGGGGGAGTGGCCCAGTATCTCATGGATGAGCTGCACTATGATTATGAGCTATTTGTGGGGACCTCCACGGGCAGTCTGCTCATTTCGCACCTGGCCCTCGATATGGTTGACAAGGTAAAGGAGGTCTATACTTCGGTAAACCAGAAGAGTATTTTTAACAGCTGCCCGTTTGTGATAAAAGAAGATAAATTTGGGGGAAAGCAGATAGGCATAGACCATTTTACGGTTTTGAAGAATTTCTTAAAAGGGAAAAAAACCTTCGGCGAAAGCCAGAATTTGCGAAAACTGATTGGCAAAACCCTGACGCGTGAGGAATTTAAAGCTTTAAAGCATTCAACCAAGGAAGTAGTAGTCACCGTTTCAAACCTATCGCTGAACCAGGTAGAGTATAAATCGGTCAATGATTTTGAATATGAGGATTTTTGTGATTGGATCTGGCTTTCATGCAATTTTACCCCCTTTATGAGTCTGGCCAAAAAAGACGGTTGCGAATATGCCGATGGGGGCTTTGGCAGCATGGTGCCCATAGAGGAAGCCATAAAGCGCGGGGCCACGACCGTTGACGTGATAATCCTGGAAACCGAGGTGACCTACTACAATAGGCTGCCATCAAAAAATGTGTTTGCCCTAATCACCAATATGCACAGCTATATGGCAGACCGTATAGAAAAGCAGAACATTAGAATAGGCAAGTTTGTTGCTGCCAACAAGGACGTAATCATCAATCTGTACTACACCCCAACGGTTTTGACCACCAATTCGCTCATATTTGATAAAAAATTGATGGGCAAATGGTGGGAGCGTGGCTTTGAATATGCCCACCAAAAGAACAGTGAGCTAAATGAAATTAGGACCAAAGATGATTGAGGGGGGCTTGGGCTCTTCTTTGGGGGAAATCCCCCATTTAGCTCAGGTGTTTGCCTGATTTTTTTTAAAAAAGTATAGTTAGTATACTGATATTCAGAGGTCATGCCGTATCTTCACCTTTCTTTATTGGATGGAGCAATTTTTTATTTGTGTTTTATCTAAGTACATTTAACCCGCAACCAAAAAACCAACAATTATGTTCAAAACAACTTTCAAACCATTTTTCATACTTCTTTTCATAGCAAGTTTGACCATTAGTTGCCAAGAGCCCACCCACCAGACTGAGCCGCCCTATGAGGGTCCGCCAAAGGGACATATTATTTCGGTGGAACGTGCCCAGCAAATGTATGATGCCTACTCTGAAAGGCGTGTACCCATTATCCAAAAGTACGAAGACAGCCTAAATCCCACCGGGGAACAGTTCACCCCAACGCGCTATGCCGAATTTGATCTTGAAACGGTGAAACAATATATAGCCTATGTTGAGGAAATGGCCAAAAAAGCCCAAGTAGATGTCAAGACCTTTCGGTTTTATCTGTCCACCTATCCTGCTGGCGATAGCTATCCCAACGGGGACGAGGTAAAGTTTCCAAGGCGCAATAGTATTTTTGTGGTGCCTACTATGGCCTATGATGGCCAGAATGTGGGGTTTTCGGTAGAGGTAACCGATGGGGTCTATACGGCAGTTCCCATCAAAAGAGCACCTTCGCCCAAAAGTATGGACGAAGAAAACTTACCCAAAGATGGTGGGCAGGTAAATGAGGCGGGAATTTTAAACTTCTCTGCTGCGGTGCCACCTAGTGAAAGTTCCAGTCTTATTATGAATGACGGCCATATTGTACCTCCGCCCGGCACCAATGATTTTGGCGAGGATAATTAACTGCGGATTGGAATTTCGTTGGAAACCGTATTAAAAATACTCGATTACTCGTTTATGGCCCTTTATATGGTGGTCTTTATCATTTCCTTGATAAGGCTTCCGCTTTATAAAGATACGCCCTTGAAATTTCTGCCACTTATTTTTTTTATAACCGTCGTTGCGGAATATGCGGGCTATATTTTTAAGGTGCTTGATCATGGAGTCAATTTGATAGTGTACAACATATATTACCTGTTGCACTTTACGTTCTTTTCCTATGTGTTTATGAAAATGATAGACAATGACCGGTTCAAAGGTTACATAAAAGTAGGTATGGCCGTTTTCTGGTTGTTCTATCTGGGCGATTTGATTTTCACGGGTATTACCCAGGGCTCGTTTGCCGCCAGTTATATTGCCGGGGCGGGAGTTTTGGTGTTCTGCATCATTCTTTATTATATCAGTATTTTGGAATCGTCCCTGGTTCTCGTGGTAAAGAACGACCTGTTGTTTTGGGTGAGCGTGGGCCTGTTTTTGTTTTATATCGGGTACCTCCCCATAAAAATCGTAAGGAGCTGGTTTTATAATTTCAATAAGTTCTTTGAGCTCTTGCAGGTTATACAGTTTTCGCTTATCATTGTGATGTATCTGTTCTTTCTTGCTGGTTTTTTATGGATGAAAAGGAGGTAATAATAATAATGGCCATTGCCATACCGGTAACACTGGTCATTGTTGTTATTGTTCTGTTCAGCGTATTTTCCCACCGAAAAAACAGGCTGTTGCGCCAACAGGCCGAAGCCAAAAAGGCCTTTGACCGTGAGCTCGCCGAGTCGCAGATAGAGATACGCGAGGAGACCCTCCGAAACATAAGCTGGGAACTTCACGATAATATTGGGCAGCTTATGACCCTGGCCAAAATACAGACCCAGATGGCCCTCGAAAAACCAAAGATGTTGCATGAAGTGTCTGAAACCATAGGTACGGCAATTGACGAGCTTAGGGCGTTGTCAAAACTCATTAACCCCGAAGCTCTTAAGGGGCTAAGCCTAAAACAAACGCTAGAACTCGAAATTCAAAGGTTTAACCGCCTTAACTTCATTGAATCAAAATTGAATGTAAAGGGAAACATAGTTCCTCTTGATGCCGACAAGCAAATTATTCTCTTTAGGATCCTGCAGGAATTTTTCTCAAACACCATAAAACATTCCAGGGCCTCCCACCTCGATGTGACTCTTGATTATGGCCAAGATGCTCTGGCCATTACCGCCGTTGACGATGGGGTGGGCTTTGAAAAAGATGGTGAATTTATGGGAATTGGCCTAAAGAACATGAAGACCCGGGCGCAACTTATCAATTGTTTCTTAGAGCTGCAATCTTCTCCCGGCCAAGGAACCATGCTTTATCTGAGATATACCTTTGTATGAAAAATATTTACCCTTACAAACCGTTAATAACACAATCATGAAATATTCGGTAGT
>CAYSLM010000109.1:0-8828 GCA_964431895.1 uncultured Aequorivita sp. | reverse complement strand
GTTTTCGGTATTGATCTTCATTCAATAGCTCGATTCCTATTTCAATAGCCATTCCTAGGGCAGAACCCTGGGGTTTATGTTTTTTTCTCGATTTCAATGCTTCTTCGTCATAACACAAGCTACGGCGGCCCTTTGGGCTTTCCCTGGAACAATCAACAAACAGAAATTCGCCAGTTTGGCTGTCTTTTTCCACTACATCGGGTTCACCGCCTGTTTCTTCCATCTGCCATAGGATTTCCAATTTTTGCGGCCTTGATAGTAATTTGGTTTTTATTTCTTGCCAGGACAGGTTTTTATGCCGTTCTGGGTTTTCTGCAAATCGCTTTTCTAAGCGCTCCAAAAAATCCTGGGTTTGAAATGATGGTTCAATTTCAGTTTTTGATGCCATAAAGATTGCTTTATGCGGAGGTTAAACTATTCAAAATGGACCCATAAAGCTATTCAATTTTTTTAAAAATCTATTCACGTTTTGGCAACGGCTTTTCTTCGGCCATAATAACAGTGGCTCTCTCAATGGCCTTTTCAATATTGGGAGTAAGGTTTTCCTCGGGAATGCAGGCTTGGATATTTCCTTTTTTTAGATCGTCCAGTACCTTATCATTAAGTCCGGATAGAATTACGGTGCTGTTTTGCTGTGCAAACTCGCCTATGGCTTCCTTTAATCTATAAATGCCGGTAGCGTCAATAAACGGCACATACCTCATTCTTAATATCAGTATGCGGGGCGTGTCCTGCAGATGGGTCAGGGTTTCCTGGAACAGTTGCATGGCTCCGAAGAACAAGGGACCTTCTATTTCATAAATAGCCACATTTTTGGGCAAAAGCGGCAATTCGTCCTCAAATAGCCTTTCGGAATTATAGGTTTCCGCAAAAACATCGGTGGCTACCTCTATGGTTATTGACTTGCTCATCCGTTGCATTAAAACAAAACTTGAAAGAACAATTCCAATTTCAATAGCAATTACCAGGTCGAAGATTACGGTAAGGAAAAATGTGACCAATAAGATAAGAACGTCTGCCTTGTTTCCTTTCAGCAGTGACCGGAACTGCCGCCATTCGCTCATATGGTATGCAACAACTATTAGTACCCCCGCCAGGCAGGCCATGGGGATGAGCTTGGCAAAGGGCGCCAACACCAGCATGATGATCAGGAGTACAATGGCGTGGGTAATACCGGCAATAGGGGTGCGCCCGCCATTTTTTACGTTGGTCGCGGTTCGGGCAATGGCCCCAGTGGCGGGAATACCACCAAACATGGCCGAAAAACAGTTGGCCGCCCCTTGAGCCACCAATTCTGCGTTGCTCCGGTGGCGGCCACCTATCATCCCGTCGCTCACCACGGCAGAGAGCAGGGACTCTATACCGCCTAAAAGGGCAATGGCAAATGCAGGCTGGATCAATTGCTGGATGGTTGCAAAATCTATGGTCGGAACTTCTGGGGCGGAGAGCTTGTTTGGAATTTCCCCGAAGGTGGTCTCTATGGTATCTACGGGAAGGTCGAGAAAATAAACAACAACGGTACTCAATAATATGGCTACCACCGAGCCTGGTATTTTTTTGCTCACCCGATGGAAGTTGAAGATGAGCAGTACGGTACCCAGGGCCACGCCTACGGCAGCCCAATTTATTTGGTAAAAACTTAAGGCGTCCACTTTCCATTTTTCAATAAAATCTGCCGGGACGGTTTCAATAGGCAATCCAAAAAAATCCTTGATTTGCGATGAAAAAATAATAACTGCTATGCCGCTGGTAAAACCAACAATGAGTGGGTAGGGAATAAATTTAAGAAGATTGCCCAAGCGGGCCAAGCCCATCCCCATCAAAATGATGCCGGCCATAAAGGTTGCCACGATAAGCCCATCAACACCGTATTCCTGTACAATAGCGTAAACAATGACAATAAAAGCGCCGGTGGGCCCGCCAATCTGTACCCTGCTTCCCCCAAAGGCTGAAATAATGAGCCCGGCAATAATGGCGGTTACCAACCCTTTATCGGGCGAAACCCCGGAAGCTATGGCAAAGGCAATGGCCAAGGGAAGGGCCACAATGCCGACTATTAGTCCTGCAATTAAATCTTTTCTAAGTTGTTCTTTGGAGATTCCATTTCTTAAAATGGTGAAAAATTTGGGAGTAAATTGGGATGTTGACATAATAACTGGGAACCACTAATGATTAGTGAAAAAGCTATGGGCAAATTTTTCTACAAAGTTATTTTATTAGAAAGGACAATTGGATGTTTTCTATAAAAATATATTTTGGTTCCATTTATTTTTGCCTTCCAAAAATAATTCTTCCCAAATGGCCAGAACGTGGGTAGCAACATAAAAATTCTAGTCACAATCAAAAACCTGCCGGAAGCGGAGCTACTCCAGATTCTTGGGTATCCATATCTACGGTTATCACATCAAGGGGTTTGGCTATAAAGCCATTTCTGAAAATAATTAAATTCATATAAAGGTTTATGGGTACCGCCTGGTCTGAACTGTCGCGAAAGGTGCTGTGGTTCACAAATCCCTTGATGTGCCAGGTTTGGGTGGTCTCATCTATATATGCGTAAACTTGAAATCCTTCGATATTGTCTTCGGCCAGGTTGCTTTTAATGGTGACATTGGTAGAGTTGGTTTGGGCTACCAGGAAATAATAGCCTTGGACGGTCACCAGATAATCGTGGGCCGAGATTTTTGTGTCAAAATCCTGCAGCCCGTTTGTATTGGTATCTCTAAATACATATTCCACATAGTTTATCGGGCCGTATTTACTTATATCAATGTCGTATTTTACTATCTGTCCATCGGTCTTTTTAATAAGCAGCTTTGACCCCCGTATTTGCGTATAGTCGCCCGGATTCTCCAGAAATAGCTTCTTTCTTACCCACACGCTGCCATTCACGTCAAGGGTGGCATCTGGGTTGGGGTTGTTTATCCCAACTTGAGCCAAAGCCCCAGCTGTAAGGAAGAGCATTAAGGTAGAAAGTGAAAAAATCCGTTGCATAATTAGCCGCTTACATATTATAGGTTGGGAACCGAAGACGCCGTGCCCGTATTGGAGCCGTTTAAATTGGTCACAATAGTTGGCAAATTCCTAAAATAGGATTTATCATAAATAATGAGCGTAGCTCTGTACTGTACCCCCGTCCAGTTATTGGTTGAGGGATCTAAAAAACGGTTGCGCATTTCCATGTGCCAGGTACCATTTTCAATAAAGGTGCGGACCGCAAAAGCCCCAATAGAAGTAGTACTGTTTACGGGAACTTTTTTTACCGCCTGTCCTAGATATTGGATATTGGCCACGCCCACAATATATTTTTCGGCATCATATTGCAGGTCTACGTCGGTAAGGTTGTCTAGCTTGATATTTTTGAAAACATAGTTCACGATATTTATGGGTGCTACTGTCAGGGAATCGACGTTCAGCACCTTAAGCTCGCCTACCGGAACAGAGTTGGTAAGGCGCGTAAGCAGCCTGAAATCCTCATCCTGGTTTCCTACGGTGGGTAAGGTTTTGATATTAAATTCCTTTTGGACCAGTAGGGAGCCGTCCACATCCAATTCAGATTGTGGATCGGTAGTGCCAATGCCCACCTGTGAGTTTCCCAAGGTGACGGTTAAAAGAAAAAGGAGCAGGTAAATTTTTTTCATAATAGATTTCTTTAATTGATTATAGGGGTGGGGGCACTCCCGGTGGTAGCATCATTCATTAGATATTCCACCGTGCCCAATTGTTTGGACAAGTCTCTTGAATAAATGAGGGTGGTTATGGTCCAGGTACCTATTTCACTGGGGTTTCTGTTGTTGGCCGATGGATAATCGGCAATTATATGCCAGGTGCCGTTTTTAATAAAGGCAGAGGTGTAAGGGATACTGGAGTTGCGGCCTTGATTGGTGTTCATGATCAATTCCCGGTCAAAATCGGCAGAAATGGTATTGAGCACGTAATCTGTAGCATCAACCTGGGTATCAAAGTCGAGCACCCAGTCCTTGTTTGGGTTGACTATAAGATATACTTGGATATAACCCAGCGCGGCCCCGGTGGGGTTGCTTACGTCCAAGGTTTTGATATAATCTTGTTGGTCCTGGATCAAAAATGTGGAACGGTCGCCATCGCGCATGGCCCGAATATGTGCAACTTCCAAGGAATCGGATATTTTCATGTCGCCACCTACTTCCAGTTCGGTTCTGGGAAGCGTGGTGTTTACTCCCACCTGGGCGCGTACTGTGGCCCAGCCGGTAATAAAAATAAACGCCCATATAAAGAAGACGGCATTGTAGGTCATGGCATGCAGGATTTGGGTAGGACAAAGTTAGTATTATTTTGTAAATAATCGACCAAATTACCCTTTAAAAGTGCTTTTTATCCGAAAAAACAGTTGTTATATCGATAAAATAAGGTCATTATACAATATTTAATTTCTTTTTATTATTGTAATTTTATAAGAATTCTTCAACAAACACTACTTTTATTTCTTACGGATAAGATTTATATGGAAAAATTAAATGGTTTCGATTCCTATTTGGAGAAAACTTTACATTTATCGTCAGACCGCGCCGCGACGATTTACCGCAATCTCGAGAAACTTGATTTCAAAAAAGGCGACCTGCTGTTACGGGCTGGAGATAGGTGCAGAAATTCATTTTTTGTGGAAAAGGGATTGCTCCGGTCCTATACGCTGGACGGGGAGGGCAGGGAACACATTATTCAATTTGCTCCCGAAAACTGGTTTATGGTTGACCGCGGAAGCGTGTACTTCCAAGACCTTTCAGAAACGTTTATCGAGGCCATTGAGCCCGGCCAACTAGTGCTTATTCCGGCGGGGTTTATGTCAAGGGCACAGGCAAATGGAGATAATTTGGGCCACTATAATGATCTATTGCTCCATAACCACATTAGGCACCTTCAGCAACGCATCAATTTATTGCTCGGTGCTTCTGCCCAAGAGCGCTATCTCCATTTTATTCACACTTATCCCAATCTTCTGGCACGGGTTCCACAGTGGATGGTGGCCTCCTATTTGGGCATCACCCCTGAAAGCCTTAGCCGTGTGCGGGCGGGTCTATCGCAAAAAAACCATAATACCCAAGATTTGTTGTAAAAGCTACTTTCCCAATTTACTCTAGATTGGGGATCACCAGTTCATCTCCCGGGTGGATAAGATCTGCAGATTTCAACTTGTCTTTGTTGGCTTCATAAATGGCGTGATATTTATTGGCATTGCCATAGTAGTGTTTTGAAATCTTGCTGAGTGTTTCGCCGCTCTTAACGGTATGACGGGCGTAGGCAGAGGTGTCTGCGACCTTGATATCGGCCATAATATCATTTGGGTTTTCACCGCCAATACGTTTTATTTCGTCCCACAGCAAATCCTTTTCATACTGGTTTTTTGTGGTGCCCCACACTTTGAGCTTGCCTTTTTCTACTTTTACATCGCCATTTTGGACGTTCAGTTTTTCTCCCAAATCCAAAACACTTTGATATTTTTCCTTGATCATGATTTTAAAATTTTGAAATGAATTTAAAAATACCATTTTTCCAACGTGTGCCACTTACGCTTTGCAAAAATTTAAGTATTGGGATGGATGAGAGCCTTGTTTTTCGAAAAATTACCTAAAATTTAACTAAAAAGCTTCTTTTGTTGGGAATAATTTAATCAATCCTAAAATACCTTTGAAGGTCTAAAACCATAATCTAAAACTATTATGAAACTACAAACAATCCTAATGTCCCTTGCCGTGGTAACGGTACTTTTTGTGGGCTGTGAGAACCAAAAAAAGAAAGAGGCCGAAGAACAGGCCAAGGCCGAACAATTGCGCATGGAGCGTGAAAGGGATTCCCTATTGAAAGTAGAGGAAGACAACAGGGCCAGACTGGCCGAGATGGAAGCCAACTCCATTACCGCAAAGGCCATGGCCAGTGAAAACCTTTCTACTTGGACCACTGCCCTCCAGTCTGCCGATATGGCCCAAACCCTCAAGGGTGAAGGTGAATATACGGTATTCGCTCCCACAAACGATGGTTTTGAAAAGTTGCCCAAAGCAAAATTGGACGAGCTCTTAAAACCTGAAAACAAAGAAAAACTTCAGGAATTGCTGAAATACCATGTAGTTTCCGGCGTCTGGACAACCGATGATCTACGCGCCCAGATTGAGGGTGCCAACAATAAATTTGAAGTAACTACCTTGGATGGCGAGAAGGTAACGCTATCGGCAAAAAACGATAAACTGTGGGTAAAAGATGCCAAAGGTAATACCGTGGAGATAACCTCGGAACCTATGGAAGCCTCAAACGGGGTAATCTATTCCGTAAACAAGGTTTTGATGCCCGCAACCAAATTGTAACCGCCGAATGATTTAAAGAATAAAGCCCCGGTCTTTCGGGGCTTTTGTGTTTTTATAGGCTAATTAATCCTTTCAGAATCCATATAAAAATCCTTTTTTATTTCCAGTGATTCGATCGGGTTTTCAAAGCTGATTGTTTCCCATTCAGACGTAGGTTTTATCCAGGTTTCCTTCCCGTTTACCTTTATAATGAGAGGCATCTCAAAATTATCGATAATGTTGTCATATCGAAATTTTAAAGTTTTATTTTCCACGGTATATTCCAGTTTGGGGATCAGGGTAGTGCGCAAATACTGGTCAAAAAACACCCGGAGGTCCAGCCCGCTTTTCTCACTTATATATTCCTCGATTTGTTTGGTGGTTACCGTTTGGTGATAAAAATCGCGGTTGAGCCCACGGAGGATCTGCCGCCATTTCTCGTCACTGGCAACCCATTGGCGGATGGTGTGCAAAATATTGGCGCCTTTATAATACATATCGCTGCTGCCGCGGCTGTTTAGGTTGTACTGGCCTATGATGGGGCTATCGTTAAAAATATTCTTGCGCAGCCCAATCACATATTCAGCGGAAGCCTTTTTTCCGAAGAAATAATCGAGATACAGATTTTCTGAATAGCAGGTAAAGCCTTCGTGTATCCACATATCGGCCACATCTTTGTTGGTAATATTGTTCGCAAACCACTCATGGCCGCTTTCGTGGATGATGATAAAATCGAACTTCAAGCCCCAACCTGTACCGGAAAGGTCCCGGCCCAGATAGCCGTTTTCAAAATTGTTGCCGTAAGTCACGCTGCTCTGGTGCTCCATCCCCAAATAGGGGGCTTCCACCAGTTTGTAACCGTCCTCATAAAAAGGGTAGGGGCCAAACCAGTGCTCAAAAGCTTCCATCATCATCGGGGCCTGTTTAAACTGCTCCTTTCCTTTGGCCTCGTTTTCGCGGAGCACGTAATAATCCATATCCAGCGGTCCTTTTTCGCCTTGGTATTTTTCGCCCCAATGCACGTAGTCGCCTATGTTTATGTCAATGCCATAGGCATTTATGGGGTTAACCACTTGCCATACCCAAGTTTTTGTGCTATCGGTTTCGGTTACATTAATCAACCTTCCGTTGCTGACGTCCATCAAATCTTTTGGGGTGGTTACCGAAATGGTAACACCGTTATCGGGTTCTTCAGAAGGATGGTCCTTCAGCGGCCACCACACGCTGGCACCAATGCCTTGGTTTGACGTGGCGATAAAGGGCTTCCCGTGGCTGTCCTTTGTCCAGGTAAAGCCGCCATCCCAAGGCGGCCGCTTTGCCACGCGGGGTTTTCCGGAAAAAAAGATGGTGACTTTGTTTTCCTTTCCCGGTATCTGTTTTTTTTGAAGTTTTAGAAAATGGGCATCACCTTCCGAAGTAAGAGATATGGGTTTACCGTCTTGCACTACTTTGTCAATCTGCATGGGAGCCTGCAGGTCTATCTGCATAACTTCATTTGGCTCCAATACTTTATAGGAAATGGTATTGCTGCCCTCAATGGTTTTTTCGGAAGGATTCACTTTTACCTTTAAATCGTAATGGGTCACGTCCCACCAAGCATCACTCCCGAAAGAGCTTGGTGGGACGTGACCCACCAAGCTCTTTCGGGAGTGATGCTTCCTCTAAGGGTATCAGCGCGGGTGAATTTTTGTGCTGTTACAGTATTAAAAAAAAATAAAATTGTGAGGAAAAACATCCCCCTAATCCCCTTCAAAGGGGAAATAATGTTTTGATTTTTTAGTGTAATCATATTGTTTAATTATTATCTAAATACTGAATTTGGAAACACAACAACGCTCTCAAAACCATCTTTCCCAACCGAAGCTAGCCCGAAATAATAATTGTCAATTACTATCCCTTCCAATGTAAATTCTGAGACATCGCCTACATAACGCCTGTGGTCCCAAGTGGGGCTGGGGTTGTGCGCCAATAAATCTTATAGCCAGCTGCGCCTTCGACTTTGTCCCATTTCAACTTTGCGGAAGCTTCTACAATACCACCAATGGCGACATTTTTAGGAGCGGGAGGCGCCCAAGCCAGGCTAGCCAAATTTATGGCGTTTACGGCCGTGAGCTTTGCGGCATATTCGAAGTTTACGAATTTCAGCTTATCGCCGTATTCTATGCCATTTTCGGTACGAAGGTCCTGGTGTTGATGGTTGTAGTTTTCGTGCGCCTCCATAATCCGGATCCCTGCCCACCCTTTGTCATTAAAGGGCCGGTGGTGGCCTCCTCGGCCAAAACGGTCCAATCTGTAAATCATCATTGGGTTCATTTCCGGCATATAGGTCTGCGTAGTCTTGAAAACGTAACGAGCGAGTTGGCGTGAATTGCCGTCAACCTCC
The DNA here is from genome assembly GCA_964431895.1 of uncultured Aequorivita sp. Lineage (GTDB taxonomy): Bacteria > Bacteroidota > Bacteroidia > Flavobacteriales > Flavobacteriaceae > Aequorivita. Next base: position 134 of record CAYSLM010000109.1, on the reverse strand, counting down.
CCACCATAAAAGCGCCGCATTTGTCGCTCCCGCTCCGTTTCAGTGGGCGGCACGGGTTCGGAAAAAATCCTGAAATCGCAGCTCCATGGCCCGGGCCTGGATGTTGCCGGAAAAGGGGATGACGACCAGGGAGG
>CAYSLM010000108.1:0-8837 GCA_964431895.1 uncultured Aequorivita sp. | reverse complement strand
ATGACCAGGGTTTTTACAATTTCATTGTATCCTACTCTGAAGGTGGCTCAATTGATACCTCTTTTGGAACGAATGGGATACTTTGGACTGACGGGTCCAATGAAATATACGAAGGGATAAAGGTGCTAGCAGACGGAAAAATACTTCTCCAGAGTACACTTGATGACCAATACACGCTCACTCGGTTATTGCCCAGTGGCGAGTTGGATTTGTCCTTCGGGATAGATGGAAGAATCAGGCCTTTTGCATCCACCGTTTATATGGGAAAAATGCTTTTGGATCCAGAAAACAACTTCTTGTTGTTGGGCATTGATGTCACTCCAGCCCAGCCCAATGTCATTGTTAAGAAACTAAAACCGGATGGATCACTTGACCCCGATTTTGGCACCAATGGCTCGGTTGCATATTTTCTCGGCAATTTCGATGCGTTTTACCCTACATCCTTTCGCCTCACTAGTGAAGGTATATTCATAGGCCTTAATTATAGGGAAAACAATAGCAGATGGAACAAGATTTTCAAATTGATGCCTGACGGTTCCATTGCCTCGACCTTCGGCAACAACGGTATCGCTACCATCCCTATTGACGAAGAATATGTTGCGTTTTTTACCATTTTTCAGAACGGCAGTTTTTTGGTTTCCGGATCCTATTTTGATTCCTTTACCCAAGAATGGAATAGAAAAATGATAAAACTTTTTCCTGATGCTACGCTTGACGAAAGTTTCGGAAACAATGGATCATTAACTGGGTTTTATGATGGTGAGATCCAAGAAAACCAAAGGATGATCTTAAATGCGAGTTTTCAGGATTTCGAAGGCGGCATTACTCTTTCCTATTCAAGATTTTTTCCCGACGGAAACCCCGATCAAAGTTTCCAGTTCATCAGTAATTATATAGAGCTGGGCAGCGCACATTTTTTGCCCTTAAGCACTGGAAAATTTTTGGTCGTCGGCAGTGATATTTGGTACAATGGGCCTTCAATCAATATAATACTGCAGCGGTTCAACAACACCACTTTATCAATTTATGATTTTGAAGGAAAAATAACAAGCGTCTATCCCAACCCCTCCTCTGGAATTTTTACCGTGGAAACCGAAGCCTTTTCAGAAAAAATCCCCTATCAAATAAGTGATGTGACTGGAAAGACCATCGCCAGTGGCAGGTTGACTTCCCGGCAACAACAAATAGATATTTCCTCGGCCCAATCAGGCCTTTACTTTCTGAAAACCTCCCTGGGGGTGTTCCGGTTGCTGAAGAAGAATTGAGTTTTTTTCCGAAATCTCCTTCGCCTTCAGGCATTTTCCTCTGTAGAAAAGAGGGTTTTCCCCAACTGCATCTATAATTTTCCTTATAAATATCGAGGGATTTACCCGTCTGTTTTTCAGGGGTTTATCTTTTGAAGAGAACAACATAGTACATAATTTGGCCGAAATATAAAAAGCGAATTTTTATATCAGTTGAATTTAAAAACATGTATTATGAAGTACACAATTAAAGGCAAATTGCAATCGGCTATTTGCGACGGAAATGAGCTCGCTATTGCGCGTACCACGGTGCGCATCTATAGCTTGAATGAGAAAATGAATGCCGCTACGGCGTTTACAGCAGCCCAGAGCAAGGAAGTATCGCAGGTTTTTGAGGAAGCCGAAATAAAGAACAGGAAAAAGCAACTTCTGGCCGAAACGGTTACAGACGCCTCGGGCAATTACGAAGCCAAAATAGATGGCAAAAAAACCAATTATGATGGGGGTACGGTAGCCATAACCTTATTTTACGGCGAAGTACCCGATTATGGGCAGGAGGAAACCAAAAGACCAAAGAACTTTAAACCTTTTGAAGTATTGCTAGACGTGGTACAGCCCAAGTGGCGTGAGACAGACAATGGCCTCCTTGCCGGCTGGAACCATTTGGTCTCAAAAAAAATTTGGTGCTACATCCTGCAAAGATTGGATATATGGGTTATTTGCGGAAGGCTTACCAATTGTGAAAGCCAAGCCCCATTACCGGGAATTGAGGTCATTGCCATGGATGATGACATCATTACCGACGATCTTTTGGGAAGCGCCGTAACCGATGGCGACGGAAGGTTCTGTATTTACTACCGTTCAAAAGATTTCAAAAAAACGTTTTTATCGCCTTGGATAAACGTTGAGACCACCCCGCACTTTAGTTTTGACAACGGCCCAGACATCTATTTTAAATTTGCCGTGGGCGGAAGTGTATTTTTTGCCGAAAGCCATTTTGAGGCACATAAACCCAGCAGAAAAAACATTGGCAACTGTTTTTGCATTAACCTCTGCCTTGATGAGGCGCCCAACGGAGGGGTAGACGTCCCCGCAGCTTTTTACCAAATAGGGTATAACCGCAAGTACCATCCGGTGCTAAATATTGATCCTGCCACCGGCCGTACCACCGGAAAGACCGAGACCAGTTGGAACGAGCAGGCATTTTATAGCACCTTGGACTTTCGCGGATCCTTGTCTAAAAAATTCAATGGACAACCCGTAGAGTACAAATTTGAATATGCCGAAGTTACTGATCCATCGGTAGATATTTCCACGATCACAACTTGGAATGATGTACAGCCCAACGATATTGCCAAAGGTGAGATCGGGACAAGAATAACCACTTTTTTCCCGGTAATTAAGTACAATTCCTATCAAATCCACGGCAGCGATGCAGTTACCCCTTATGGCAATGAGGTAGAAGTCCATTTCAACGGAAACTGGATACAGGTGCCCCAGGATACAGGGATTTTTGACATACACTTCAATGGGTTGTTGATAAAGCTGAAATCGAAAAATCTGGCCAGCGGCAATGTGGATAAAAGCGGGCTGGTTCCCGGAACCAGTTCGGCGCCACTCCAAAAGAACCGTTATTTTGCGTTCCGGATGTGGAAACGGGAGCAGGGCAACGACCCCAGTAAGGTTATGGCGGGCTTTTCCAGACCATTGGCCATTTTCAACACCCTTTATGAAAACGTGCCCCAGAGAGGATCATGGCTGCCCACTGCTGCCGATGAACTGGGTATTGCCTGTGTTGATCTCGAGGAATTGAAAGTGGGTGGAGGATGCAGCAAGATTACCGAAACCTTGACGGTAAACTATACCGCTGCCAATCCAAATTTGGGCAATGTCTCCATAAAGATGACCGGACCGGGGGGACCACACAATTTTGAGCCCGTGAGCTTTCCCACCCCGGGTGAAGAAGCCTTTGGCACATCTAAATATACCGGCGCCAACAACACGGTTGATCCCAATGATGTCAAAAACCTTCCGAACTGTTCCTACGAGGTAAGATTGACGGCGGAACTGAACCTTACAGACGGGGAAGACCAACACCACGATATCTGGGACAGGGTATTGTTCTGTAAATAACCCAATTGTTTGCTTTAGCAAAAAAACGGTGACAGGAAAAGCTTTGTATTTTCCTGCCATCGTTTTTCTTTTTTTTGAATTAAACAGTTTGGTATTTTGTACTTTCGGGTTTAAATGTAAAATAAAGAACGGAACGATGCCTTTAGTAAACCCGCTTCCCCCAGACCACGATGCCGAGACCAGACAACTGGCAGAATTTTTCAACGAGACCCTTGGGTTTTGCCCCAACAGTGTGCTTACCATGCAGCACCGGCCGGCAATCAGCAAGGCGTTTATCAATTTGAATAAGGCTGTAATGGCCAATGAGGGGCGGGTGACTTCAGCATTAAAACGGATGATTGCCTGGGTAAGCAGCAATGCCACGGGTTGCCGCTATTGCCAGGCGCACGCCATTCGCGCCGCGGAACGCTACGGTGCCGAAGCCGAACAGCTCAATAACATCTGGGAGTACCGTACCCATCCCGCGTTTTCCGAAGCCGAACGGGCAGCCCTCGACTTCTCGCTGGCGGCAAGCCAAGTGCCCAATGCCGTTGATGATAAAATAAAACAACGCCTTTATCAGTACTGGAATGAAGGTGAAATCGTGGAAATGCTGGGCGTTATTTCCCTCTTTGGCTATTTAAACCGGTGGAACGATTCTATGGGAACTTCTATTGAAGAAGGTGCCGTAGAAAGTGGCGAGCAGTATCTTGGGAAACACGGGTGGAACAAAGGGAAACATCTGTGAATTTCGGTCATTGATTATCATAGAAGGCTTTCAATACAAAAGCCCAAATAGATATAACGGAATATAATTCAGGCTGCCTATTTCCATATTGTCGTTTACCACATAGCTGTTTGGCACGCCCTTTAGCTGCTCTTTGCTTTTTCCTTTACCGCCCACTTCAAAGGTGTACTTCCCTTCAATTAAAAAATCTCCATTTGTAGGAAGCTGAATTTCATAAAGATGTTTCATCTGGTTGGCAAAAAAAGTTTCCCTAAGCGTGCCTTCCGAAGGTTGGTTTTTTGATAGCGCATACACTAAATTGGTGTTGTTTAGATATAGTTTTTCGGGCTTAGTAAGGGCTCCCACCCCTTTGGTGGGGCTAAAGAGCTCATGTACCAGTTCTGCCCGATCCAAGATCTTTATCGCATTCACCAAAAAATTACGCGACATACCCAGCCGCTCACTCAATTTGGAAACATTGGGAACAAAAGGGACGGTCTGCGAGACGGCCACCAACAATTTCTTGATCTTTCGGCTGTCGGTATAGCCTATGTTCTCGATAATGTTCAGGTCACTTTCCAAAATCAAATCGATCACCGCCAATAACTTTTGTTGGTACAGCTCGGGATTTTCAAGAAAAAAGGGATAAGCCCCTATTTTCAGATATTCCCTAAAGTACATTATCGGCGACTGCAACCGAGCTTTGACGTTTTTGGCTATTTCGGTATGATTCTCCACTAATTCCTGCAAGCTTAAAAAAGGCAGCTCAATATCATTCCGAAGATACACGAATTCGCGAAAGGAGAGCTCTTTTAAGAAATACCGAACCGCCCTTCGGCTCAAATCTGCCGTGCCCTTATCTATCTGAAGCATGGACGAGGAGGTAAAGACCACATGAAGATTGGGAAATTGATCATAAATCAATTTCAATTCCCGCGACCAATTGGGATATACGTGTACCTCATCCAAAAATAGATGAGTGCCCCCGTGGAGGCTGAATTCCTTGGCCAAGTCCACCAAATTGTTTTCCAAAAAATACAGGTTTTCCAGCGAGGTATAAAGAGCCACGCTTTTCTCGGGGAGATGGTATTTTATCTTTTGGAGCAACAGTGTGGTTTTGCCGGAACCCCTTGCGCCTTTTATGGCGATGAGCTTGTTGGACCAATCTATCTTTTCCAATAGATACCTACGTTTCCCGTTTTGAAGCCCATTTAATAAGGATTCATGAATTTTTAACAATTCAACCATTACTTTTGCTTTTATTAGAAAGCAAATTTATAACATTTTGCTAATATAAAAAGCATTTATTACTATTTTTTGCTTTTCAATAAAAACAAATATACTGTTTATTGCTTTTCACAAAAAGCGTTTTGGGAATATAATTTTTATTTCTTCCCCGAAACCACCACCACAATCTCCCCCTTCGGAGGTTTGTTTTCAAAATGCCTTAAAACTTCTTCCGCAGTGCCACGGATGGTTTCTTCGTGCAGTTTTGTGAGTTCCCGTGACACGGAAACTTGTCTTTCGGGGCCGAAATATTCCACAAACTGCGCAAGTGTTTTTAGAAGCTTGTGCGGCGATTCATAAAAAATGATGGTGCGGGTTTCTTCGGCTAAAAGTTCGAGGCGGGTCTGCCTTCCTTTTTTCACGGGCAGAAAGCCTTCAAATACAAAGCGATCATTTGGAAAGCCACTGTTTACCAGAGCTGGCACAAAAGCGGTGGCCCCGGGCAGGCAATCTACCTCTATCCCCGCCTCTACGCAGGCACGGGTCAATAAAAACCCCGGATCGCTGATGGCTGGGGTACCGGCATCGCTGATTATCGCCATGGTCTCGCCGGCCTGAATGCGTTTTACGATGGCGGATACCGTTTTGTGCTCATTGTGCATATGGTGGGAGTGCATCTGGGTGCCAATGTCATAATGCTTTAGGAGCTTGCCGCTGTTTCGGGTGTCTTCGGCCAAAATCAAATCTACTTCTTTCAGCACATCAATGGCACGAAAGGTCATGTCCTTTAGATTGCCGATGGGCGTAGGTACCAAATAGAGTTTTCCGGCCATAATTTAAGGGCGTACAGTTTTTCCGAAGAAATAGGAAAGCAGTAAGAACACAATGCCCGACAAGGGTAAGGTAAGGCCCGGATCGCCCAGCCGGTAATGGGCCAGGGATGCCAGTACCAGATCAAAAAAGAGCCCGGCATAGGCCCACTCCATCACCCACCGGGGTTTTCTGTAAAGGATAAAAACCACCGCCAGGATCTTGGCAATGGCCATAGGCACCACAAGATATGATGGATATTGATAATCCTGATAATGGCCCTGTATGACCAAGGTGTCTGTCAAAAAGACAAAGGCCGAATAGAGAAACAGGGCACAGAGCAGTACCGTGGTTACCCAGTAAATCGTTTTTTGGGCGGTCATAAAGACTGGTTTGGTTAAAAGCTTTTTTCGATGAGGTTCATAAACCTTTCAGAATAGTTCTCCTTGTCCTGCCAGTTGTTGTAGTCTGGCCTTACCTGGTTTTGGATAAAGTCGCGTGCCTCCTCAAAACTTTGCATGGTATTTATTTGCGAAAGCACACGGGTATAGTCTTCGGTCTGTCCTTCAAAAAGATGTTTGATAAAGGCAAGCCGGTCGTTGAGCCCAATATTGAGACCTTTGTTTACGGTATCGTTCAGCGAACGAAGATGCGATTCGGATACAGACTTACTGGCCTTTTGCCCAGCCGTGGATTGCGGAAAGTTGCCGCCCTGCTTGCGTTCAAATTCCGGCATCTGTTGATAGGTAGAGGCAAATTCCTCCAGCTCGTTGCTATGGTCTTTTGGCCCGGGCTTCGGTTTTTCCGGCACGGGCTGTGGACTCTCGGGAAGCATCTGGTCCAGCATCTCATCAATGCGGTTACTTTCTTCGGGCATTTGCGCCACAATGTCCTTGATCTTTTCCATCAACGGTTCTATAAGGTCTTCCTTATGTTGGGGTTGGGGCACGGGTTCGGGTTCGGTAAACCAGTTTTCCTCGCGGAAGCTTTTGGAGTCGAGTGACGATTCCAGCGGTTCCGATTCCGGCTTATCAATTTGGGTTTCAAGATATTCAAGTATCGTCAACCTGTCATAAATATCGCTTACCACTTCCTTTATCCTGGACGTATTAAACGTTTTTTCCCCTTCCATCAATTGCTGTGCGAGGGCCTTTATCTGCCCGCGGAGTTTCTTCTTCATATCTTAATGATTTACCCTGTATTTCTGTTTTGTTTTTATAAATTTACGCATCCTATGTGTAACCGTCAACTATTTTTGTTTTCTTGTTGGCAACGGCAACCTTTCTACGGGCTGCGATGGCCTTTGGGAATGGCAACATCAATAAATATTTCGTGTAAAATTAAACTATGTTTCTTGAAAATACCGTAAATCAGAAAGAACAATTTGGGTGGATAGAGGTTATCTGCGGCTCCATGTTTTCAGGAAAGACCGAAGAACTTATCCGCCGGCTGAAGCGCGCCCAGTTTGCCCGGCAGAAAGTAGAGATATTTACCCCTTCCATTGATACCCGTTTTGAGGAAGACTCGGTTACCAGCCATGACCGCAACCAGATAAGATCAACCCCCGTGCCGGCGGCGGCCAACATCCCCATTTTGGCAGACAATTGCGATGTGGTGGGTATAGACGAGGCCCAGTTTTTTGACGACGAGATCGTCAAGGTCTGCAACGACTTGGCCAACCGTGGTGTGCGGGTAATCGTGGCCGGCCTTGATATGGACTATAAGGGAAATCCCTTTGGCCCCATGCCCGCCCTAATGGCCACGGCCGAATATGTTACCAAGGTACACGCCATCTGCACCCGTACCGGGAACTTGGCCCATTACAGCTACCGCAAGGCCAAGAGCGATGCCCTGGTCCTGCTGGGCGAAACCGAGGAATACGAGCCCCTGAGCCGCGCCGCCTTCTACAAGGCCCAACTTAGGGACAAGGTGCTGAAACTGGAAGTGCGGGACCCCGAGAATATAAAGACCGACCCCAACTCCCAAAAAACCGGAAAACAAGCCTAATATGCCCAAAGCCCAGCAAACCCAGCTCGAGATTGACCTCAATGCCCTCGATAATAATTACCGCTACCTGAAATCGCACTTAAAGCCCCCAACCAAAATGCTGGCCGTGGTAAAGGCCTTTGCCTACGGCAGCGATTCGGTAATTATTGCCCGTGAGTTGGAGCAGCAGGGCATCGATTATTTTGCCGTGGCCTATTCGGGCGAGGGCGAAACCCTGCGCAACGCCAAAATAAAGACTCCCATTCTGGTCCTGCACCCGCTGCCGGTAAATTTTGGGGCAATAATCAATCGAGGTCTGGAGCCCAGTATCTACTCGAGGAAGATGTTGGAAGGTTTTATCGCTTTCGCGGAAGCGAACAAGCAAACGCAATATCCCGTACACATAAAATTCAATACCGGGCTCAACCGTTTGGGCTTTTCCGAAGCCGATATTCCCTCTATAGCCGAAACCCTCGCCAAGACCCAAAGCGTGCAGGTAAAATCAATCTTTTCGCACTTGGCGGCCAGTGAGGATATGAAGCTGAGAGACTTTACCCTGGGGCAAATCAAGGCGTTTAAAAATATAGCAAAACAGCTAATAGACCGCCTGGGCTACAGGCCCATGCTGCACTGCGCCAATACGTCGGGCCTGCTCAACTACCCCGAGGCGCATTTTGACATGGTGCGTACGGGCATTGGGCTTTACGGTTTTGGCAATGACCCTGCCTACC
>CAYSLM010000107.1:0-9078 GCA_964431895.1 uncultured Aequorivita sp. | reverse complement strand
TGGGCGGAAGGCCCGAGCCCTACGACTGCAACTGCCCCGCGATAAATTGAGGGGGCTTTCAAAGACATTTATTAAGCCTGCCACCTATAACCGTGGCGGGCTTTCTTTTATGATCGTTTGGCCAACGCCAATATTTTCTTCTTCCAAATGCTGCTTCGGTTTTTGAAAGAATCTATTTTCTTTGGGAATTATTTATGGAATAAACGTAGTGTTTCTGAAAATGTCTAAATCTGAAGAAAATTTGTTTGTCGTACAGAAATTTCACATTCATCTTTCCTGATACCAAAATTTAAGTTTCACCTGTTTTGAAAGTATGTGGTATTTTTGGCATACAAAAACAAAAATCCCAAAGTAATGATCACTAAACCGGTTCATGGAAAAAGCCCACAGATTCCGAAAGATTGCTTTATAGCCGAAAATGCCACTATAGTTGGCGATGTGATTTTAGGCAATGAATGCAGCGTTTGGTTCAATGCCGTAATACGCGGTGATGTTCATTCCATAAGGCTGGGCAATAGGGTGAACGTGCAGGATGGGGCCGTGATACATGCTACCTATCAAACCTCGCCAACAACAATAGGGAATAATGTTTCCATAGGGCACAATGCCATTGTCCATGGCTGTACCATTCACGACAATGTATTGATAGGAATGGGCAGTATAGTGATGGATGACTGTGTAGTGGAAAGCAATACCATAATTGCGGCCGGAGCGGTAGTTTCAAAAAATACGCGGGTAGAAAGCGGAAGCATTTATGCGGGAATTCCGGCAAGGAGGATCAAGGATATTAACCCAGAGCTCACCAGAGGCGAAATAGAGCGTATTGCCAATAATTATGTGATGTATTCGTCTTGGTTTAAGGAATAGTTTTAAAAATCGACTATTGAAATGGTTATTTCCTTGGAATATTCCTTTAATAGAAATGCTAAGGTCCCCGGCTCGGCATTGGTGTAAAATTGAAGTTGGGGGGGCGTATTCTCCTCCCGAAGCAAGTCTAGACTTTGAAGCACCGTCTTGGTCTGGCGGGCTACTGCTTCACCTGAATCAACTATGGTGACGTTTTCGGGAAGAATGGTTTTTAATTGGGGAATGAGATAGGGATAATGACTACAACCCAGCACCAGGTAATCTATATTGGCATCGACCATTGGGCGGGTATATTTCTTTAACAGGGAAATCATTTCCTCACCGTCGAGTTTTCCGGCTTCAATGAGGGGCACGAGGCCATCGCCTATGATTTCTACCACGCTGATGTCTTTTGTAAATTCCTGTGCGGTGCGGCTGAAGAGGGCGCTGCTCAGGGTGCCTTTGGTAGCCAGGATACCAATGCTTTTTGTTTTGGTATGCAAGGCCGCTGGTTTTAGCGCAGGTTCAATTCCTATAAATGGAAGGTTGTAACTTGTTCTAAGGGTGGCAATGGCATTGGTGGTGGCCGTATTGCAGGCTACTATAATTATCTTGCAGTCCAGCTGCCGCAACCTTTCGGTGTTTTTGATGCTCAGTTCCGTTATTTCATCGGAAGTCTTGTTGCCATATGGGGCATTTTTGCTGTCTGCCAAATAGATGGTATGCTCATTGGGCAGCGATTTGTTGATTTCCTTCCAAATGGAGGAGCCGCCCACGCCCGAATCAAAAATACCTATAGGTCTATTTTTCTTCATGGGATAAATGTAGCCAATAACTTCAGAATTTGGCAAAAAAAAACTGCCCGTTTGCTGGGCAGTTTTATTGGATATTTGTTTTTCGGAAAAAATTACATTCCAAGAGCTTTTTTAACATCTGGCATCAAGTCCTTGCCGTCGGCCAGGATTACACCACTTCCCAAGGTTGAATCAAGGACGTATTGATAACCTTGTTCACGTGCCACTTTCTGGATTGTGGACTGGGCTTTCTCAAGAATGGGCTTGAAGATTTCGGATCTTTTCTTTTCCAAATCCTGAAGGGCTTGCTGTCTGTATGCTTGGATGTTTTCCTGCATACCCTGAATTTCCTGGAACCTCTTTTGGTTTTCCTCATCAGTTTTTGTGGCCGCTTCACTGTCGTACTGTTTTGCCTTGGTATCCAGTTCCTTGGCCATGGCCTTAATTTCGGTATCGTAGGTTTTTTGCACTTTTTCCAACTGGTTTTGGGCAGCCTTATAATCGGGCATGGCCTCTATCAGTTCCTGGGCGTTGATATGTGCAATTTTTGATTGTGCATTTACGAAGCTTGTGGCTCCTAAGATAAGTGCAACTGCAACGAATAACGATTTCATTTTTTTCATTTGAGTGTGTATTAAATTTAAGTGTTATTTATTATTTGAAGGTTGTTTCGAAATTATTTAATCCTCTTCGCCGCCTTTGGGAGGATTGTTTCTGTTTTGTCTGGCCTGGATGATGGAATCGCGTCTGCGTTCCCTTTCTTCAATAATGCGCTGCCTGCGGGCCTCAAATTCGGCCCGTTTTGCCGCGCGGATGGAGTCGCGTTCCTTTTGGCGCTGTGCCATCAACTCTTCACGTTCGGTTTTTCTTTCCTCGATGATCTTTTGGCGCTCTTCACGTTTTTCCTCAATGGCCTTTTCGCGTTCGGTTACTTCCCCTTCTTCCTCGAGCGATAGTTTTTCGCGGCGTTCAATTTCGCGTTTTTCTTTTTTGTTGGCAGCTTCCACCCTTCGGCCGGCGCGCTCAATGCTTCGGATAACGAGATCGCTGATATCATTTCTTTTGGCCGCAAAGAGCATGACCACATCGGCAGATTTATCGAAGATGAAATCGTATTTTTTGTTTTCGGCTATTTCCTGAACAATATTGAAAACCTGGTCCTGTATGGGCTGTACCAACTGTCTGCGCTGTATCATCAAATCGCCATTGGGGCCAAAGCGGTCCTGCTGGTATTTGAGCATTTCGTCTTCCTTGATCTTTATCTCTTCCTCGCGCTCGTCTATCAATTCCTTGGTCAAAAGGACCCTTTCATTGGCCAGGTTGAGTTTCATCTGGTCTATTTCCTTCTGTTTTTTTTCTATGTCCTGTTTCCAGCGCTGTACTTTGCCTTCCAGTTGTATGGAGGCTTCCTTGTATTCGGGAACGCTTTCCAGGATGTATTCCATATCAATATAGCCTATGCGCGCGCCTCGCTGTGCCTGGGCCATAAAGGCGAAGCACAAAATGAATGCGGTAGAGAAGAGTATTTTTTTTGTGTTCATATTATTTGGTTGTTGTTTTAAGAAAATATCGTGCCAATTTTTAAAATTGTTGCCCTATGATAAAGTGGGTCTGCCATCCATTTCTTTCGGTGCCGCCCAAAATTGGGTCGAAACCATATCCGAAATCAATTCCCAGCAAGCCAAAGGCCGGCATAAATATACGCAATCCTAAGCCAGCAGAACGCTTCAATTCAAACGGATTATAACTTTTGAAGCCGTCGTAGGAAGCACCACCCTCCGCAAAGCCCAGCACGTAAATGGATGCCATCTGTGCCAGGGTAACGGGATATCTTACCTCTAACGAAAATTTATTGTAAATCGTATTTCCATCTACGTTGGAGAGGGATTGGTTGGGGTAGCCCCTCAACTGGATGACCTCGCGGCCGTCAAGGCTATAGGCGCCAAGGCCGTCGCCGCCCACAAAGAAACGCTCAAAGGGAGGTACGCCACGGTCTTGGTTGTAGGCGCCCAAGAATCCGAATTCGGTATTGGTGCGCAGTACCAATTTTTCGTACAAACGGGTGTACCACGTGCCCTTGAATTTGATCTTGTAATATTCAAGCCAGTCAAAGCGGCTCTGGTCAATTTCTGAAATGCGATTGCGGGCATCTACGTAATTGGGTGCGTCTTGGGGTACCAGTGTAAGCTCGGCGCGTTCATCACGCAACGCCTTAAAATTGGTATCGCCAAAGGCCGAATAGGGTGGAGTCAACTTGGCGGTAATGCTAAAATCTGACCCCTGTACCGGATAAATAGGGTTGCTGGCGGTATTGTTGCGGCTTATGCCGATGGTGTATGCCAGGTTATTTGAATAGCCGTCGCCAAAGGTAAACAGGCCTGTGTTGTAATTGTTCAGGTTATAATGTTGGAAGCTAATAGCGTTTGACCATACAAAGTAATCATCGGGCCACTTAACTTTTTTGGCCAGCCCCACGGAGCCACCGGTTATGGTAAAGCTTCGGGTTTTGTCTGCCCTTCTGTTGCTATAGTCATAAAAATTCTGGATAGTATGCGAAAACGATGTGGAAAGCTGTACGGGCTTTCGACCTCCCAACCAGGGTTCGGTAAGGGATAGGCTATAGGTCTGGTAATAACTGCTGGCCTGCGCCCTGATGGAAAGTTTTTGCCCATCGCCCATAGGCAAGGGTTTGTAGGCCTTTAAATTGAAAAGGTTTCGCAGGGAAAAGTTGTTGAACGAGAGGCCCAAAGTACCCACGAATCCACCGCCACCGTAGCCGCCCTGGAGCTCGATCTGGCTGGAACCCTTTTCCACTACCGAATATTCCAAATCGACAAGGCCATTGTTCTCATCAACTTTCTTGAAATTTGGGGTGAGCTGTTCGGGGTCAAAGAAGCCCAACTGGCCCAGCTCACGAATGGTACGCACCACATTGCGCTTGCTGTATTTTTGGCCCGGACGCGTGCGCAGCTCGCGGTAGATTACGTGGTCGTTGGTGCGGTCGTTGCCCACTACGGTAACGTGGTCAAAATAGAAGAGGCTGCGCTCCATGATCCGTATCTCAAAGTCGATGGTATCGTTGCGAACCGCCGTTTCTACTGGGTTAATTCGCGCTGCAAGATATCCGTTGTTCTGGTAAAGGTTGGTAAGGTCGTTGGCGTCGGGGTCGGTTTCGTCGGCTATGCGTTCCTGCAATAAAACCCCGTTATAGACCTCGCCACTTTTTATTCCGAGAATTTGGCGCAATTGGCTATCGGTAAACACGCTGTTTCCTATGAATTTGATGTCGCCAAAATAATATTTGTCTCCTTCTTCCACCTCAATGTCAATGGCGATATTCTTTTTATCGAGTATGCGCAGGGTGTCGTCGATAATCCGGGCATCGCGATAACCGTTGGCTTTGTATTTTTTTATGATGGATTCCCGGTCTTCCTCAAAGCCTTCTTCGGTAAATTTTGAGCGTTTCCAGAACCGGATAATATTTTTTCGTTTGGTATTCTTCATGGCCCGGCGAAGTTTGCCATCACTGAAGTGCTCGTTGCCTTGGAAATTTATTTTCTTGACCTTGACGCGTTTGCCCCTGTCAACGGCAATCAACATATCTTTTGAGATTTCCACACCTGTGGAATCCAACACGGGGGTAGTGGTAATAGTGACATCGGTATTGAAGAAGCCGTCTTTCTTGTATTTGTTGGTAATATAGTTTTTGGTGGTGGTAATAAGGTTTTTGGTGATCTTGGTGCCTGGCTTCAGGTCGTTGTCTTTGATGATTTCTTTTTTCTTCGACTTTCGCACCCCTTTTCCCGTAATGGTTACTTCGTGCAACTTGGGCAGTTCTACTATATAAAGTTCCAGGTCAACATTGTCGCCTTCCATATTGGTAACGTAGAAGGCAATGTCGCTAAAGAGGTTTTGCTCCCACAATTTTTTTGTCACCTGGCTCAGTTTCTCCCCGGGAATATAGATGCGGTCGCCTTTTTTGAGACCGGTAAAGGCAATAACGGTCTGTTCGTTAAAGTTTTGGGCTCCAGTTACGGTGATACTATTTATGGTGTATTTTTTCCCACTGTCCAGTTCTTTTTGCTGGGCCTGTACCGAAAAAACGCAAAATATTGTAAAAAATAAGATACAATAGGATTTTCTAAATATGTGCAAGAGGGCGCTATTGGTTGATCTGTTCACTGGTTTTTCCAAATCTTCTTTCTCGGTTTTGATAATTTAATATTGCTTCAAAAAGATGGATCTTTGTGTAATCCGGCCAGAGCGTTTCAGTAAAGTACAGTTCGGCATAAGCTATTTGCCACAGCAGGAAGTTACTGATACGCTGTTCGCCACTGGTTCGGATCAATAAATCTACATCGGGCAAATTTTGGGTGTAAAGATGATTATTTATTAACTTTTCATCAATATCGTGCGGCGAAATTAGGTTATTTTTAACTTTAAGACTAATCTCTTTTATTGTTTTTGTAATTTCTTCCCGAGAGCCATAACTTAGGGCAAGGGTAAGGGTCATGCGTTTGTTGTCCTGCGTCTTGTCAATAACGTCGAGAAGCTCCTTATAGGCCTTTGTTGGCAGGGCTTTCAGATTGCCGATGGCGTTGAGCCTGATGTCATTTTCCTCAAGGGTCTTGATTTCTTTTTTAAGGGAGGAAACCAGTAGTTTCATTAAAAGTTCTACCTCCATTTTTGGACGGTTCCAATTTTCGGTAGAGAAAGCGTACAGGGTCAAAAAGGGGATGCCAATTTCGGCGCTGCCTTCCACGATCTCGCGCACGGCCTTGGTGCCGTTTTCATGGCCCAGATACCGCAGCATGCCCTTCTGGCGGGCCCAGCGGCCGTTGCCGTCCATGATGATGGCCAGGTGCTGTGGCAGTTTTTCCCGGTCTATTTGGTCCTTGGGTTCCATGTTTTCTTTAAAAGTTGCAGTAGCAAGGCTTTCTTCCAAAGGCAAAAGTAACGGTTATGCCGGTAAATACGTACCAATCATCACTGTTTGTATTGCCAAACTTTAGGCTTTGGTCATCGGCCAGGCCTTTGGTGGGGTTACTTCCGTCAAGATTGTCGGTAAAGGTGTAGCGGGCACCAATTTCTATGCCTGCCATGGCATTGCGGCCCATATTGGCCTTGAATCCCACTACAATTGGTACGGCCACACTTAGGGCGTTGTCGTATTTGGTGATTTGGCCGTTGGTTTTTTTTCGCAGCGCGGAATAACTAAAGCCCGTGAGCCCCGTATAAAGGTAGGGCGTGGCTATGGGCTTTTGGCTGTGCACGTCAAATTCCCAAAAGGTGTACTCAAGCCCGATTGAGAGTTCCTTGATGTTATTTTCAAAAGAATAGCCCCGCTGCACCCTTCGGTTGTTGGAGCTTTTTGCGTCTTCGCCCTTAATTTTAGCTACCAGTATTGAGGCCCTAAAGGCGTGTCGCGCGCTGCGGTTCCATTTAAAAATTCCGCCCACGGCAAGGGTGCTGGGGTTTATATAGTTGGTGCGGCCTATATCACCAATGTAATTGGCGCCACCAATCATCCCCCCAATTTCGTAGGTTTGCGAATGTGCCAAAAAGGCTCCGGAAAGTATTAGAAAAACCGTCGCGAAATACTTCATATACTTTAAAAGTTTGCAAATATAACAATAAACTTGGCTCGAGATGTTAAGAAGTCTTTTTCTCTGTAGATTAACAGGTTTTGTAGATTATTATTGTTTTGACGAGCCTATGAAAGGTATCAATTGCGTTTGTCCTCTCCCCATAAAAGTTTTTTTCGAAGGGTTTTGATAAAACTATCATCGTTGAGCTGGAGTAGTTTAATGGTAAAGGGCGCTTTTCTGATAGTAATGGTAGTCTCGTTTTCCAAGGTGGCAATCCGTGAGTCCATAGAGAGTAGGAAGGTATCTTCCCGTCCCGAGACCTTTAGGGTTACCTCGTTGGAGTCTGGAATCACCAAGGGCCGGGCATTGAGATTGTGTGGTGCAATGGGCGTTAAGACTATGTTTTTAGCCGCCGGCTCTATCACCGGGCCGCCACAGCTTAGGGAATAGCCCGTGGAGCCCGTGGGAGTGGCCACTATAAGCCCGTCAGACCAATAGGAGGTAAGGTACTTGTGGTTTACCAAGGTTTCTACCTTGATCATAGAGGTGGTGTTACGGCGGTTTACGGCCACTTCGTTGAGGGCGAAATTGAGAGGCTGTATTTCCTCGCTGCTGGGAACAGTCTCTACCGTGAGCAGGCTTCTTTCGGAAATGGAATATTGTCCTTCCAGAATTTGGTTGAGGCTTTTGGTCATTTCCTCCTTTTGTATGGTTGCCAAAAAACCCAGCCGGCCGGTATTGATCCCCACAATGGGGATGCCCAGGTCGCGAACGAAGGTAACGGCCTTTAGAATGGTGCCGTCACCACCGATACTGAAAAAAAGATTAAAACTGGTGTCGAGTTCCGTGAAGGTGGAAAAATTGGTAAAACTTCTGGTTATTTCCTTATTTCGGTTGATGATTTCAAGAAATCTTTCCTCAATGAGTACTTGGGCGGCCTTTTTTTGAAGGGCGTCAAGCAATAGCTGAACGTAGATTTCAGAATTTTCGTGGTAAAATTGGCCGTAGATTCCTATTTTCATTTTTCAGAACTGCTGGTTTGGTTGGTTCAAAATTTTAGCGCTTCAAAAAAAATTAAATATTAAGGTATTTGGTCAAGTAGTCCGACCTTTCCTTTAGGTCTTCCATAAACTTGTCTTCCTCGTGATGGCTTATTACCTGATACTTGTATCTTCTGAAGGTTTGCACGATACTGTTTATAGCGGTATGCCCCACTTTTAGGGTAAGCTGAACGGTGTTGTCCTGGATTTTGGAAATAAAGATCCCGAAAATGCGGGTGCCGTTCGATTCTACAATTTGGCTCACCTCGCTAAAGGAATAATCCTGGGCGCCTTTTTCAACCACTATTATGCCGCCGGTCTCATTGAGAAAGGGGGTATTGTTGAAGAGGCTCATAATGTCGCCCAATTCATAATAGCCCAGATAGGCATTGTCTCTCCCCAAAACGGGCATGATATTGCTATTGTTCAGGGCAAAGGCCTCCAATATATCGAGCCAGTTGGTGTCTTCCAAAACGTGGAAGGGCTCTAGGGCATACTGAAAGTCGCTCAGGTTTTTGGAATTGTCAAAACAATGGGCGTCATTTTCCGATACACAGCCTACATAATGACCGTCTTTTTCCACTGGCACGTGTGAATACGGAAGTTGGTTAAAGACCGTCTGCACCTCCTTGAGGTTGGTGCCTAGGTCAAAGGGCTTTATGTCGTTTATGATGTAATTCAAGGTTTCCATTGGGAGCCGTTTTGAGTGCAAATTACTTAAAATAAAGATTTCCCAGCTTTCTTAAGCTTTATATCTTCTTAAGTTTGATTTTTAATAAATCAGTTAACTTTAAGTATAAATCAGAAAGA
>CAYSLM010000106.1:0-9256 GCA_964431895.1 uncultured Aequorivita sp. | reverse complement strand
ATCAAGGACCAAGACTATCTCCTGGTGGTAAATGCTTCGAATATTGATAAAGATTGGGCCTGGATTGAAAAGCACAATACCATGGGCGCCACCCTGCGCAACCTTTCTGATGATTACTCCCTATTGGCCATACAAGGGCCTAAGGCCATAGAGGCCATGCAGTCCCTGACCTCGGAAGACCTTTCTGACATAAAATTTTATCATTTCAAGGTGGCTGATTTTGCGGGGATAGATCACGTTATCATCAGCGCCACCGGCTATACGGGCAGCGGCGGCTTTGAGATTTATTGCAAAAACAACGAGGTGGAGCAGGTTTGGAACAAGGTCATGGAGGCCGGAAAGCCTTTCGGCATTCAACCCATAGGGCTGGCGGCGCGCGATACCCTTCGGCTGGAAATGGGGTTTTGCCTTTACGGAAATGATATAGACGAAACCACCTCGCCCCTGGAAGCCGGCCTGGGCTGGATAACAAAATTCAACAAGGATTTTGTCAATTCCAAAAACCTGAAGAAGCAGAAAGAAGAAGGAACAAAAAGAAAACTCATCGGGTTTGAGCTGAAGGAGCGAGGCATCCCCCGCCATGGTTATGAGATTGAAAACGCAGACGGCCGGGCTATCGGCCACGTGACCAGCGGCACCATGGCCCCATCATTGGGCAAGGGCATTGGCTTGGGCTATGTAAGTGTAGGCCACAGTGCGCCAGATACCGAGATATTTATTAAAATACGCAACAAACCCGTAGCCGCCACGGTGGTAAAAACCCCATTTTATAAAGGTTGATGCTTGATTACCAGACCATACTGGACGACATTTATACTTCCTTAAAAAAGGTAGAGGACACGGGCCGGGTAGCCACATACATTCCTGAACTGCAGCACGTGCCCAAACAGAAATTCGGGATACACCTTCAACTCATTACCGGCGAGCATTATTCGGTGGGTGATGCGGCCGAGAAATTCTCGATACAGAGTATTTCCAAGGTGCTGTCCCTCACCAAGGCACTGCAACTGGTGGGCGGCGAGCTGTGGAAACGGGTTGATGTGGAACCTTCGGGCAACCCCTTCAACCATCTTTCGTTGCTGGAACTGGAAAATGGTATTCCACGGAACCCACTCATCAATTCGGGCGCCATTGTAGTGGCCGATGTGCTGCTCACCCACCTCAAACGGCCAAAGGAAGAATTCCTCGATTTTGTGCGCCAATTGGCCAATGATGACAGTATTGACTTCAACCCCCGCACCGTAGAGTCTGAAAGACGTACGGGGTTTAACAATGCGGCAGCGGCAAACCTGCTGAAATCATTCGGCAACCTCCACAATGATGTGGATGAGGTATTGGATTTCTATTTCCATCAATGCTCTATAATGATGGACTGCCGCCAACTTACCAATGCCTTTTTTGTGTTTGCCAACCAAGGAAAGTGCCCGCGTAATATAAAACGTATCACGGCCAGCCAGGTGAAGCGCATCAATGCCATCATGCTCACCTGTGGCTTTTATGACGAGGCGGGCGAATTTGCCTTTGAAGTGGGGCTTCCCGGCAAAAGTGGCGTAGGTGGCGGTATCGTGGCCCTACTGCCCAAATGCTTTAGCATTGCCACCTGGTCGCCGGCCTTGAACCCGCGCGGAAACTCCTATATTGGAATGCAGGCCCTGGAGCAGTTTACCACCAAAACGAAACTTTCCATTTTTTAGGAAAAACCTACTACCAAAAATGCAGAAAAGAAGCGAAAAACAACGTATCTTGATCTTGGGCGGCAGCGGCTTTATTGGCCACGCGTTGTATCGCGAATTATTGTCCTATTTTGAGGTGCAAGCCACTTATTGCACCCAAGAGGGGGTATTTTCGGAAAATCATGTATTCTATCGATTTTGCGTTGAATCGTACTCCATTTCAGACTTACTGGATAGCCTTCGGCCCACGGTCATCATTTCAGCAATGAAGGGCTCCTTTGATGGCCAATTGGCAGCCCATCAAAATATTGCAGATTATATCCTGGGAAATGGCCAGCGACGCCTGCTTTACATTTCGTCCTTTGAGGTTTTTGACGGCAAGTTCAGGCACCCTTCCTATGAGTATGACGCTACTCTTTCACAAACAGCTTCGGGAAGGTTTAAAATAAATGTGGAAAAACTGTTGCTCGAAACCCTTCCACAGCAAGCCGCCGTATTGCGGTTACCGTTGGTTTTAGGAATAAACTCGCCCGAGATTCTGCATTTGCGACAGTGCATACGCCACCAGGCCGAATATGAAGTGTACCCCAACCGCGTGATAACGGCAACAACCATCAACAAGGTTTGCCAGCAGGTGCACTATATCATTAACCACGGCCTTACCGGTATTTTTCATCTGGCCAGTAGCGATATGGTGCACCATGAAGATCTTTTTAGGGAAATCACTTCCAAAATAAGCGACAAAATGCCTATCTTTAAAAGTGTTTTCCAAAGTAACGAAGATTGGTACAGCGCCATTCTTCCAAAGCAAAACCCGCTGCCACCTCCATATATCATTAACGTTGCGGAAGTGATAGAAGCAAGTAGCCTGAATGAGGAAATACTTTCGATAAAATAAAAGTTGGGTAGAAATTGATTTAAAAAAGAAATAGCCATGAAAGCGATGACAGAAAATGAAATTGAAGAAAAACTAAAGAATTTTGAGGGCTGGGACTATCACGACGGCGCCCTGCATACGCAGTTTGAATTTGAGGATTTTAAGGAAGCTTTTTCGGCCATGACCCGAATTGCCTTTGAAGCCGAAAGACTGCAGCACCATCCGGAGTGGAGCAATGTTTATAATTCACTGGAGATATTCCTTTCTACCCACGATGCCGATGGCGTAACCGAAAAGGATTTTGAACTGGCAAAAATCATTGATTCCCTTATCGGGGAAGGCTAAATCCAATTCGGCATCGCACTTATCTGGGAAATAAAAATTCAGTAACCATCCTCCTCGAGGAATTGTTTTATCTTTTTCTCTTCCCACCGTTTTAAGAAGTTGTTGTCCATTTTCAGCACAAAAAATACGTACACCGCGTGCCAGAAGAGACCAATGCCCCAAAAGAGGGCCGTTAAATATTTTCCCCATCCGGAAAAGTCAATGGGTCTTTGGTTAAACACATTGGCAGCCACCAAGATTATACCTGCATTGATAATGAGGTAAACCAAGAGGTGGCCGTAAAAGCCCTTTAGGGTCTCAACCTTCTTTTTGGCCCGCAAATAGGCGAGATTGTTTTTTGATATTTCCATAACCTATTCTTTGAAACGCTCATTATCCACCCGGCGTCGCTCCTCGTCCATATATTCCTTCAATTTCCGCTCTTCCCAGTTTTTTCCGAAAAGGGAGCTCCACCCAAAGACTTCTGAAGCCTGAAAAATTATTCCAATGCCCCATCCAAGGACAGCCCATAAAAACCACGGGTAGCGCCATTGGTTTGTATAATAATTAAGGCCGGCCATGGCAATGATAAACAACACGTAAAACATAAGGCTGCTATAGAACTTCTTAAGTTTGGCCACACGCTGTTTGGCTCTTAAATATTTATGATCGTTTTTTTCGGGTTCCATAACATATTGATTTTATGGGTTATAGTATAAAGATAAAAGTTTTGTAGGCTCCATAAAAATCCAACTTCCCCAACTGTTGAATTAGGGGGATGGGCTGTGGCACCTCATTCATCCTTTTCCATATATTGCCTTATTTTGCGTTCTTCCCAGTTCCGTCCAAAAAAAGGATTGTAGTTAAAGGTCTGCACCGCGTGGCTGGAAAGGCCAATGCCCCAGCCCACAATGGGAAAGAGAGCCCATGGAAATCCCGCCCTGGAGAGGAAATTGAGATAGATAAACACTGGAACCATCAGGATATAGAGAGCCAGATGGATATAAAAACCCTTGAGTTTTTCAACTCTTTTTTTGGCGCGTTTATATCGTTTTTCAGAAATGAACATCTCGGGTCGCTGGGCATAGCTATCCTGATGGGCCAAAATGGGAATGGCAATGCTGAACTGTCCCTGACCCTCCCTTATGGTCACGGGACGGTCAGTAAGCAGGGCATATCTGTCACGGATATTCTGAAGGCCTACGCCCGTACTCTCACGCAATACCTGCTTGGGTTGAAGGTTGTTGGTAATCACCAAGCTTCCCTCTTCCTCGATTATCTGGATATGCAATTTCTTTGATGACGTAACCTGATTGTGCTTAACGGCATTTTCCAACAATAGCTGAAGTGACAGCGGAACCACTTGGGCCTCGGGATTTTTCAGCGATTCGGGTTTGGTGAAAACAATACTGTCCTCAAACCGCACCGCAAGCAGCGACATATAGAGTTCGGCAAATTCCAGCTCTTCGGCCAGGCTTACCAATTCCTTGTTTTTCTGCTCCAGCACGTATCTGTAAACCTTTGAAAGCGATGTAGTGAAGCGGGTTGCCGCTTGGGGATTTTCCTCTATCAAACTGGTAAGCACGTTCAGGCTGTTGAAAAGAAAATGCGGGTCCAACTGGTTTTTTAGCGCATCAAACTTTGCGGAGGCCGTTCCGGCAATTATCTTTTGCTGGGCAACCTTGGTCTCCTGTTTATTTCGGTAATAGTATATGGCGTAAAAAATGACCGTGATCACCACCGAGATGCCAAACGAAACATAATAATAACCTACGCGTTCATTCTGGAGAAATTGGGCCAGGGTACTGTTGCCGATGATCGTTTCGATAAAAACCCTAATTGCAAACAAGGCTGCCAAGGTGAGAAAAATACCGCCAAAAGCCCCCTTAACCAGGTTTTTTGGCTGAAACGCCCGATTGGGAAACCACTTTAGGAGGAAACCAAAATAACGGGCATTTACCATATAGAGTACCACGGCGTACAACTGGTTGTAAAGAAATGCCACAACAATCGCACGGAGATTGGCAAATGGGTTGCCATTGGCATATTGTATGAGACCCAGGATGATAAATACCAGAGTACCAACTATAAAAGCATTCCCGAGATCCTTTAAAATACGCCGCATGGCAAGATTAGGTTAAACGGTTTTTCCAATTCCTTTTATTGCTTTCCGCAGTTTTCGGCCTGAATCTTTTTGGCTCTTTCCGCGCCATAGCTGGGGTAAAATTCGCCCGCTGGCTTAAAGGTAGCAAAAAGATCTATGGCCCGCTGAATGTCCTTGCAATAGGGTTCCAGACTTTGTCCAAAATATTTGGCGCCGCCCATATCCCACTCGGCCTTTGCCAAAATAATCCGCGGATTATCGGGGGCTATGGCCAAGGCTTTGTTGTAAAGTTCTGAAGCTTTTGCCGAATAGGTCATGCCGTATTTCTGCCCGTCAAAAACAATCCAGGCCGTGTACAACTGTGCCTGCAGGACCAAGATATCCGGATTGTTTTTTGAGATGGCCGTAGCATCGTTGATATAATTCTGGGCCTTGTCAAGTTGGGCTTTCAATTTGGCTTCATCCTTTTCGGTGAAACTGTTGATTACATTGATCTGCGCCACATAATAGGGCGGCAACCAATTATCGGGTTCAGCGGCGGCAATGCGCTCAAAAACATTGGCGGCTTCCCACGATTTGTCTTCCTGCCAGAGTTGAAAGGCTTTTCGCATCCCTTGTTGGTATTTTGTGGGCGCGGCGGTGGCGTTTTCGGCGGTTTCTGTTTGCCCCTGCATCACCAGGGCCGTTAAAAAGATCATTACATATGAGACTACGTTTTGCATAATTTTTAGATTTTATTCGTTGGTTACTAGTTTAATTTTTTAAAGAAGAAACATAACGACTCCTCCTATTAAAAGAAGTATGCTTATTATGAGCAATGTATACAATGTTTTTCCCTTATCCTGTTTTTTTAAAAGTATACCTAACATAACTTTTACGTTTAATTATTAATATTAATTTCAAATTTCCTTTAAAATCTTCGGCTTCAAAAAATTGAAATTCTGAACTGTTGAATCTTAGCGATGAATTGTGTTTACTAAAGATTATCAAGCTGGTTGTCCCGCCCGTCATCGCTGATGGTCCAGAAAAAGCCCACAAAAAAGAACTGGTCGGCCGCGGGGCGCAATTCCCTTCGGGCAAAGTTCCCGTCCACATCTGGCGCATTGGCATATTGGTAGCCGTTTACATTCTTGATGGCCAAGACATTATTTACCGAAACGTACAATATTTTTTGCTGCGAAATAAGATAGGCCCAATTCAAACTTAAACTATTATAGCTCTTTGTGGTTTCCTGGAGGAAGCCTGGCTTGTTCAAATCGGTAAAGGGACGGCCACTGGCGTATTGGTAGCTGAAGCCCAATTGGCTTTTCCAATCATTTACCCAATATTTTCCCACCACCGAAAGGTTGTGGGTGTTGGCAAAACTGGGCGCGGCGGCCACGGGGAAGTTTTTGTATTTCCGTTCGGTATCCAGATAAGAATAGCTCACCCAATAGTCAATATTTTTAAGGCTTTCATTGTCACGCCAAAACAGATCAAGCCCCTGTGCATAGCCATCGCCGGTATTGGCAAAGTGCGTATTCACATCGGGAAATTCATCGTTATAGGTCACCAAATTGCGGTACTGTTTCCTATAAACCTCAGCCCGCAGAATCCTGTTGTTGGCCGCATACTGATAATTTAGGATGTAATGCTGGGTGTGCTGCGCTTCCAGATTATCGGTAAACTTTAAGACCTCATTGTCCGGCTGTTGAAAGAAAACGCCATAGGCCAGGGAAAGCTGGCTGTGCTTGCCGGTTTTGTAGGCAAAGGAAATTCTCGGCGAAACTGTAATTTCCTTAAACAACTGGCTGTACTCTCCCCGAACGCCAAGTTTCAAGGCAAGGTTCCGCGAAAAAATAATGTCAGCTTCCGTAAAGGCCGCTGAAATATTATTGTGGAAGCCCAATTGCGCCGCCACGCGGGGGTCGTTGTAATCTTCGTTGAAGTGGGTAAGAAATTGCTCGGCACCAAAGTGCAACTTAAAACGGTTGTCAAAACGCTTGCTGAGTTTCAATTTAAGGTGTGCCGAATTTTCCACATCCTTGATGGCTGCGCTGTCTATGCCCACTTTGGTCTTGCCGAAGGTGTAGCTTCCGCCGCCAAAAACCTTCCATCCCTTCTTTAAAACTTCGGAATAGCTCGCGTTTGAATAAAAATTCTGGTTGTTCAGTTTAAAGTGCGAACCTTGGGGCCGGTTGATGTCTTCTTGGGTTAGTTCAAAGTTGGACGTGTCAAAAGCGCCGTAAACCTTCAGCAGCCCGTCTCCTATTTTTTGTCTGAAAACGGCCTCGCCAGATGCTGTCTCGAACGGTTTTTCCCAATCGTTACGGTCTGGGAGGATGCCGATGTAGGGCGCCAGATTGATATAGGACGTATTGACGCTCAGGGATGATTTTTCCCACTTTTCGGTATGGCCCAGCCCGGCGCCCAGGCTCATTATGGCGATATCGGTCTTTTCCTGGGTAGGCTCATCAATGGTGTTCAAAAGCAAAACCGACGACAATGCCTGCCCGTATTCCGCAGAATAACCGCCCGTAGAGAAGGTAATGCCATCAAAGAGAAAAGGACTGTAGCGTCCGCGGGTGGGTACGTTGTTGGTGGTTGGGCTATATGGCGTAAAGACCCGGATGCCATCAATAAAAATCTGTGTTTCGCCCGCATCGCCCCCGCGAACAAAAAGGCGGCCATCCTCGGCCACCGTCGTGGTTCCCGGTAGGGTTTGCAGCGCGCCCACAAAATCGCCCAGGGCACTGGCCGTGGTAACGATATCCAAAGGTTTCAGCACTGAAATCTTACTATTGTCGCCCGCCGAAAAGGATCCTGCGGAAATGGTTACGGTCTCCAGGGAATTTACATCATCGCGAAGCACGATTTTTAGGTCTTTCATTTTTGAAACATCATCCACCATTTTGAAGGTTTCAAAAGAAACATACGATACGGTCAGGGTTTGTATTCCTGTTTCGGATGTTTCAAATGAAAACCTTCCGTTTTCATCAGTTGTACTGCCGTCATAGGTGCCTTCCAAATACACATTGGCACCAAAAACGGGCGTTCCCTTTTGGTCTACAACCGTCCCGGAAACAATGGCTTGGGCCAATATCACCTTCGGAAGAAGGAAAAATAAAATTACAAGGGTTGAGATTTTCATAAAATGGTTGGTTAAATTTTCAGCGCAAAGATGAATGATAACGAATGTATTTCAGAAAAAAAATAAACCGAACTGTTCAATTTTCCTTCTGAAATGTAGTTCTTTCGGAAAAAATAAAGAAGAAATATATTAAGACGATATAGATATCTGGAAAAGGAAAAACCCTTAGCTGTTTTTGAACAAATGCGAATTCTCTGTACATTAGTACATAAATCTTATAAAACATGGCACTTACCGACACCCAAAAAGTAGACGCTTACATCGCGAAACAGACGCAATGGAAAGAAAAGCTGCAACAGCTACGCCACATAATGCGGCAGACCGATATGAAAGAGGAAGTAAAGTGGGGCAAGCCCACCTATACCCTCGACGGAAAATTGGTTGTGGGCATGGCCGATTTTAAAAACCATATGGCGCTGTGGTTCCATCAAGGGGTTTTTCTTAAGGACAAACACAACAAACTCGTTAACGCCCAGGAAGGTGTGACCAAAGCGCTTCGGCAATGGCGTTTTGGGCAGGAAGATGAAATTGACCCCCAGGTGGTCCTGCAATATGTGGAGGAAGCCATTGCCAACTGCCGTGCCGGAAAAGAGCTGAAACCCGTGCGGAAAAAAACTGTTTCCATTCCACCATTGCTCCAAGATGCCTTTAAGAAAGATACTTCATTAAAAAAACATTTTCAAGAGCTGACCCCGGGCAAACAGCGGGAGTATGCCGAACATATTGGCCAGGCCAAACGAGAGGCCACACAACAAAGCCGGTTGGAAAAGTGTATTCCGATGATCAAGAAAGGGGAAGGATTACACGATAGATACAAAAACTGCTAAAATTCCGTTTTCGCAACCCATTTGGTTGAAACACCCAGGGCTTGATCCCTCCATTGTTAACCCTTTAAATTTCGAATATGAAAACAGATACTTACACCAAGGTTATCTTAACCATTATCGCCGTCTGCCTTACCATAAATGTGGTCAAGGATTTAAACATCTTTCCGTCGGCCTATGCCAAGGCACCCCACAAAACCTTGGAGAACCCTACTGCCGAGGTAATTGACGTACGGTTGGTAGACATTAACACCTATGACGAATTGAACGTAAACCTCAAACGGGTGGATACCTATGATGAGGTGAAGGTGAACATCAAAAGCA
>CAYSLM010000105.1:0-9446 GCA_964431895.1 uncultured Aequorivita sp. | reverse complement strand
CCGAATTGATCCAGGAGGTCTTCAAATTTTTGCTCGATTTCCGGATATTGTTTTGGGGTGGCCGTCTTTACCTCCATTTTCATCAGGATTTGGTTGCCCTGCAGCCGGGTTTGTTCGGTAAAGGAATTGTCAATAATAAAATTTACGATTTCCCTTCCGGTACCATAATCTTCATCGGCTATGGCAATGTAGGCCAGATCGGTGATGCCGCTGAGGTCTTGCTCGGTACGTTTATAGATGGCCTTTTCCTGGGTAAAGGCCTTTTTGTATTCTTTCTGTTGGATAAAGAGCCAACTCAACAATTCGTTATAGAGCAGTTCTGGATTTTGTTGCAAGCGCTGTAAAAGGATTTTGCGCAGCAGCACATTGGCTTCATTGGTAGGATCATCGGTGACGTAGAGGCTAAAGTAGCGTTGTGCGTTGGCCTTAAAGCTCAGGTTTTTTTCAATAAGGTCGAGATAGCTTTCAAACATTTTGTCAAGCTTGCCCTGTTCACCGTAGATTTGGGCCAGTTGGCCACTAAAATCGAGTCTGTCGCTCAACTCCATGGCTTTTTGATAGGCGTTTACCGCTTGGTCCAGCAAGCTGTATTTCTGGAAAGTGGCGCCAATGTTATAAGCAAAATTTGGATTTATGGCGATGGTTTCAATGGCCTTGGCATAATTTTCGTCGGCAAGGAGTGTTTTTCCCTGAAGGGAAAAATTATAGCCCAATTCTACGTAAAGTTGAGGGAAATTGCGCCCATCGCCCAGTTTTTCCTTTAAAATTTTTTCGGCTTCCCCAAAATTTTCCAATTGTTGGTGGGCGGCCACCATTCCCAAAAAATAATCGAGACGGAAGGGGTTTTGGCGGCTCAATTTTTGGTAGATGCCCAAGGCTTTTTCAAATTGGCCCTGTTCATAGTAGTTTT
Organism: uncultured Aequorivita sp.; assembly: GCA_964431895.1. Lineage (GTDB taxonomy): Bacteria > Bacteroidota > Bacteroidia > Flavobacteriales > Flavobacteriaceae > Aequorivita. Next base: position 8,536 of record CAYSLM010000105.1, on the reverse strand, counting down.
TGGCCAGGGCATCATTTTGTGCAAAGCCGGCCGTAAAGGAAAACAAGAGTAAAATGAAACAATAGGTGCGCATGCGGTAAATATAAGGAAATGCGACGACAGCTATTGGGCTTCTGCCTATAATATATTCATAAAATGGCGCTACTTTTTGATGGCTGCATTGGGATAGGTGGCAATAAAAAAGAGGCTGCCGGAAAGCAGGCCTCTTTTTGCCACATCAAAACAATCTCCTCTTATTGCTTGATGAATCGGTAAGTGGCGGTATTGCCATCTATTTTTGCCTTCAACAGGTAAACCCCGGCAGATAGCGAGCTTGTGTTTATGGCGGTCTGGGTCTGGTTTACCGAAGTTTCAAGAACTTGTTGCCCCAATAGGGAATAGATTGACACCTGCTCGATGGGGCGAGTGGCATTGAGGTTGAGGACCTCATTGACTGGATTGGGGTAAAGTTTAAAGTTTTCAAGACCATTATGGTCCACTGATAGATCAGATTTGGCGTCGTAATAGAGACCGTAGCCATACATGCCACTGGTACTGGAACCTGCGAAAGCCATACAGGGCATATTGTCACTGGTTTCGGCAATAGCCGATGCAAAGCCGGCAAACACATTTAGGCCGGTATCGCCCACGCCCTCATATATCTCAAAATCGGTTCCGTTGTACTGTCGCGAGCGGTTGGTGTTGTTTTCGCTACCATCAATGCGATGGCGTACATAGGAGGTCTCCAAGACCTCGGCCGGGCCAGACTTGCTCATCCAGGTATCAATATGGCTTATGTTGTAATCGGCCGTTGTGCTGATGTAACCCATTGGCGCATAGGCTACTCCGTTTTCGCGTCTGTACCCTTGGCCATCAAAATGGTCTGTAGTACCTGCGGCGCGTGAGGATGTGAGGATGAGTACCTCGTCGCTTCCAAATGATTTTCGGGTGGCTCGAATGGTTGGGTTGGCAGATTCGGTGCCAGACCCTAAAACGACGGTTTCGTTGGGATCCCAGGAGGCCGGATCGTTATAATTTCCGTTGGCGGCGGCATAGAGGTTACCGCTGGAAGCTCCCGTATATGTAGTATAGCAGCCTCCATTAAGCCCATAGCTAAACTCTATTTGTTGACCACAAAGGCCCAGGGTCACTTCATCTACCCAATCAAAGCCATAACTTCCTGCAGTACTTCGCGCGGAATGAACTTCGGTACAGCTCGTGTTTTTTTGATAGGTTCCAAAAACGCGCTGCGCATTGGTATTGCCGGGATAGTTTCTGTCAACGCTAAAATCGGTAACACCAGAGGCTATCACCTGTGCGTCAAAGGTGCCGGAGGCCATATTCCAGCGCCATACCTGGAAATTTCCAGAATCGGTGACCAGATAGGCCAGTAAATATTCGTCGCCCACACCGTCCATACAAATAATCTGCATTTTTTGCATTTCGGCAGTCACGGCTACTTTTTTCCATTCCTCAAAAGAGTTGCCGTTATTGGTAGAACGATAAATGAAAATGGAATCATACGTACCCCCAAAGGCGATAATGTTCTCATAGGCACCAATATAGATGTCGCCAGCTCCGGTTACGTCCATATCAAGCCCGTCTATGTAATCGTCGCGCAAAAGGTGGTCCATACCCCAATCTTCAGGCATTTCTGGAGGGCCATCGCGATGTAGTATTTCTGAGGGAAAGGATTGACCATTATAAGGCAGGTTCTCAACGGTTTCTGGCAATCTATTGGTGGTTATGGGTCTATAGAGTGCGGCTACGTTGGGATCAATGTCCTGCCAGGCGGCCTTGATGGCCATACGGTTTGCATTGATTTGGGCCGCGGTTCCGTGGGTTTCCAGATACTTGGCCTGCTGGTACAGGGCCTCGAGTGCCGGCGTTCTTTCGGGAACTGTCAAGGAATTCCCGGCAACATCTGATTGTGCAAGTGTTGAGGTGATACAAAGTGAGCACAATAGTAAGGTAATTGCATTTTTCATGATTACACTGTTTTAAATTAATAATTGTTTATTTCACTTTTTAATTGAGGGATTTATGCAATCGAGGTTTTGCTGTGGGAACAAAGCTATGGGAAGAAGGAAATATGGGATATGACTATTGTAACAATCTCTATGACAGATGTAACTTGGCATGAAAAAAGCCGAAAACACTGCTGTTCTCGGCTGTTATGATATGGAATATTATTGGAAGAGGCCTAACCCAATTGGTCGAGATCTATGGCATCTATGGCATCCCAGGTTTCGTCAAGGTCCATGTTTTTGCCGGTGGCCTCGAGGTAGAAGCGGTTGCTTTCCAGAAGCTGTATTTTGCTGTCGTTGTTGTCTGATCGGTATTCCTCTATGGCCTTGGTGCCATTTTTGTTGACCGTTTTTCGGGAGCCGTTTTCGTCCTCTTCCTCAAATTCTTGACTTAGTACCAACCTGATACCGGCGGTAGCGGCCGCACCCATTTGACCGGCCCCGTCAACGATGTTTATGGAAAATTTCTTCGACTTGTCATCATTGGCATAAGTAGCCTCGATAGATGAAATATTTACCATCCCGGCCTGTCCTGCCTTAAAGCTTATGCGTTTCATTCCGTTTACCTCATCGGGTAGCCAGGCTTTCAATTCTTCATTGGAAAGGGGTTCTTTATCCTGAAGCTTTTGAATGTCATCCTGCATTTTATTGATTTCCTCTACGGCACTGGTGGTATTGGTTACCGCATCTCTGGTCTCCTGGATTTTCTTGCTCACAGGGTTGTCCTTGCAGCCTGCAAGTATCAAAAAGACCGCAAGGGCTATTGCATAATTTTTCATGATTGGAATAGATTTTTTAGTTAGTTTCTTTTACAGGGAACCACTAAGATAAAGAAAATCAACGATATATCTATCCGGACAAAAAATTATTTATTTTGGAGGGAGGTGGCGACCTTTTCCAGTTCGGCATACCAATTTTTACCGAATTTCCTGATAAGCGCGGCCTTCACAAATTTATAGATGGGAACCTGTAGCTCTTTTCCCAGGGCACAGGCCGGATCGCATATGGGCCAACGATGATAATTAACCGCGGCAAACTGGCTGTACTCCTGCACGCGTACCGGATACAAATGGCAGGAGATGGGTTTTTGAAAATCTGCCGCAAGATCATGGAGTGCGCCGGCGTTGTAGGCATCTTCAATCCCGCAACTGGCAATTCCCTTATCGGTAAATGTGACGTAGGCACATTCCTTGCCATTTACCAAAGGAGTTTCCAGTTCCCCACTTTCGGTTTCAATATGGGTACCCTGCGCTTCGATGGCGGCGATACCTTGAGGCCTAAGAAAGGGCTTTACCTTGGGGTAAATCTTTTTCAGAATAGTGACTTCTTCAGAAGATACCGGCGCTCCCGCCTCTCCCTCTATACAGCACGCCCCCTTGCAGGCATTGAGGTTGCAGACAAAATCATTGTTGATGATATCTTCTGAAACTATGGTTTTTCCCAATTGAAACATGCCGCAAATATACAGGGTTTCCGAATAAAAATGTTCAATAGAAATTATACTTTTATTAACCGTGCCTATTTATTTCGAGTGAAGATAATTACATATTTTTGCGGCCTGAAAAACAAATTGATATGGATTTTATTTTTAAGGAGATTGCCACGGCCACCATGGTGCTTTTTGCGGTTATCGATATTATTGGCAGTATCCCTGTTATCATAGGGCTTCGCGAAAAGGCTGGCCATATCAATTCTGGCAAGGCTTCCATTATAGCCGCGGTAGTTATGGTCGTCTTTTTATTCCTGGGCGAAAGCATTTTAAGGCTCATTGGTATTAACGTAAGCGAATTTGCCGTAGCCGGTGCCTTGATATTATTCTTTATCGCCCTTGAAATGATCTTGGGCGTAACCCTTTTTAAGGAAACTGCTACCACGCCCGACGTAGCCTCCATTTTTCCGCTGGCCTTTCCGCTCTTGGCCGGTCCGGGTAGCCTCACCACGCTGCTTTCGCTACGGGCCGAATATGCCATAGAGAATATCATCGTGGCCATAATTGTAAATATTGCCATCATCTATATCGTGCTCAAAACTTCGGGCCGCTTACAAAGATTCTTGGGCAAAAACGGTATTGCGGTGATCCAAAAGATTTTTGGTGTAATTTTGCTGGCCATTGCGGTAAAGCTGTTCACATCAAACATACAGGCGCTCTTTGGATAGTAATTGGAAGTTTTTTGTGATATGTTCGCAAAAAAAGAATATAATTAAACGGCGAAGGTTTGCCCAGTATTTGAAGCAAGGGGAAACCAAGTGTTAAAAAATGACATACCTATGAAAATCTTTATTTACATTTTATTGGCCTGTGCCGCGGCTCTCGTGGTTTTCAATGCCACCAAACTGGATTTTGAAAATCTGCTGCAAGGAGATAGTAGTATTGCTGCCGTTGGCATATTGGCAGGGCTCTGTGCTATTTTGGCCTTGGTTATTCTGCTTGTATCAAAACATATCGCCTCCCGCGTAAAGAGGTAGGCTATGGCTTGTCTAGGTGGTTGTTGGCTTCAAGTTGCATCACCTTTTGGATCATGGGATCGGTCTCGTTTATAATAATTTCATATTCATTTGGGCCATATAGCTGTTGGGCAAGATTGGCCTTTAAGGTGCGCTTGAGCTCTTCGGTATAGCCCGAAAGATCTATTTGGGCTTCGTTGAACTTGGCGTATTCCACAAATTTTTCTGCCAGTTTATCGTCTATCAGGAAGTTGTTCCGGAAGTCTTCAAATGTCATTCCCTTAAAATAAGCTCTGTTTTTTTCCAAATATTCAAATACGAAATAGCTCATAAAGCCGCTTCGCGCAACATAAAGAAGGGTCTCGTGGGCTATGCTGGTATCCTTGGGCACAAAAACATCGGGGATTATCCCGCCGCCCCCGTATACTACTTTTCCTTTTGGGGTTTCGTATTTCAGGGAGTCTGCAACCTTTATGCTGTCGGCATGGATCAGTTCGCCGTTACGGTAGCGTTTTTCATAGTCGCTGTAGTAAGTATCATTACCATTGCCATAGGGCCTCTGTATGGACCGGCCCGTGGGCGTGTAGTATCTCGCAATGGTGAGTCGAACGGCACTACCGTCGCCCAATGACATTTCGCGCTGCACTAGCCCCTTGCCAAAAGAACGACGGCCCACAATGGTTCCTTTATCGTTGTCCTGCAGGGCACCGGCCACGATTTCACTGGCCGATGCAGAATTTTCATTGATGAGTACATATAGCTTCCCGTGTTCAAAATCGCCCCGTCGCGTAGCGTAGGTTTTGTTGATTTCGCCATTTTTGTTTTTGGTGATGAGCACCAGCTTGCCGTTTTCGAGAAATTCATCTACAATCCTTTCGGCGGTTGAGATATAGCCGCCTGGATTGTCCCGCAGGTCGAGGACCAGTTTGGTGATGCCTTGGTCTTTGAGTTTTTCAAGGGCATCGTCAAACTCCTTATAAGTAGTCTCGGAAAAACGGTTCAGTTTAATATAGCCCAAGCGGTCAGTGAGTTTATAGGAAGCGTCAACGCTAACCAAGGGTACTTGCTTTCGGCGAACTTTGAGCTCGAAGGTCTTTTTTTCACTGGGGCGGTAGATATCGAGGGCTACCTTGCTGTTTATTTCACCCTTTAAATAATTGGAGATGCTGTCGCGCTCTACCAGTTCCCCAAAGAGTTTTTTGCCATCGGCATAGAGAATGCGATCGCCTCCCTTAATGCCCGCCTTGGCTGCGGGGCCGCCCTCAATGGCGCGGATTACCGCTATGGTATCTTTGTACACATAAAAACTCACCCCAATGCCGGTAAAGGCACCCCGCATATCATCTGCACTGTGCTGGTATTGGCTTTTGGGGATATAGACCGAATGGGGGTCAAGATTTTCGAGGATGCCATTTACCGTTACGTCAACAATGCTGTCTGTATTTACTTTATCAACATATTCATAATCAATATAATCAATGAGCCGGTTGAGCTTGTCTTTTTTGGAACTGGTGGCAAATATTTTTTCGGTCCTGTCGTGAAAATTGAGCTTCGATCCCAGAAGTACGCCCAAGGCTAAAGCCAGCCCCACCCATAATGGGAGGTATTTTTTGGTTTTGCTCGATGGGTTTTGCTTCTGCGCTTCCATTATTCGGGATCCAAATCGGTAATGTGGTGTATGCTTACTCCGGCCTTTTCCAAAAAGGCAATGCCGGAATTGTCCTTATATGCATTGAGATAGACCAATCGGGTAATGCCTGCCTGGTGTATCAATTTACTGCATTCCTTACAGGGCGACATGGTGATGTAAAGGGTTGCTCCCTGGCAGGCCTGGGTACTTGATGCCACCTTAAGGATAGCATTGGCTTCGGCGTGTAGGACATACCATTTGGTATATCCTTCCTCATCCTCACAAATGTTTTCAAAACCCGTGGGGGTGCCGTTGTAGCCATCGCTGATTATCATTTTGTCTTTCACAATAAGTGCACCAACTTGTTTCCGCTTGCAGTAGGAGAGTTTGCTCCATTCGCGGGCCATGCGCAGATAGGCTATATCATACTTGCGTTGCTTGCTGTCTTTCATACTATTAAATAGGTGACGAAATTAAAGGGAAGTTATGCCACCGCCAAAAAAAATATTGTTAACTTCATGCCAAAGTGGTGAGGGCAAAAGTAAGAATAGGGAGCAAATAAGTTGTGGTGCCCGAATTAAAAAATCCAGTTTTCCATAAGCATCGGAATAACCATGCCGATAACGAGGGAAGAAACTACCAGTACCCAATCCCGTTTGTTGAAACGGAAGATGGTCTGGAAAATAAAGGCAAGGATCAGAATCACAATGACCACGATAATCTGTGCAGCCTCAATGCCAAGGGCAAATTCCAGAAGGGACAAAAGTTGGCCGCCGCTGTCGAGGGCATTGAAAAATGAAGCAAAACCAAGACCGTGGATCAAGCCGAAAAAAATGGTGACCACATAAAAAATCCCCATCTTCTCGATCTTTTTTTCCTTGCCGGCCGTAAACAGGTTAAAAATGGCCGTGACCAAAATGGTCACCGGGATCAAAAACTCAATAACCTTGCCCGAAACACTTACCACATTGTAGCTGGCCAACAGTAACGAAAGGGTATGCCCAATGGTAAAAAGGGTAACCAAAATCAACAACCGCTTCCATGATGAAAAGGAGTAGGCGGCACATAAGACGATTAAGAAAAGGATATGGTCATAGGCTTTCCAATCCAGAACATGGTGGAGGCCGAGATTAAAATACAACCAAAAGTCAGACATTGGGGCCTATTTTTCTAGCGATTCCCAAATATACATTAATAAATAGATTGTAAGAAAAAAGGAATGCCATTTCGGCAAAAAAAATCGATATCCCGAATGCTCCACAAAAGGACGGGTTTATTCCGAATGGTTTGGAATAGGGGAATGGCGGTTCTTCAGTTCTCTTTATTTTGGAGCGGCAGTTACAAAGGTTGCGACCGCCCATAAAGTTTTTTAGATAATCACCCGTACCTCGCCCAGTTGCTGTACCTTGTATGGGAAATTCTCGCCAGGCGCGCCTATAAACATAAAATTAATGGGTATGTCCCATCGCTTTGACAGTTCTTTTATTTTTCCGGGGCCAAAGGTGCCTGGCTCTTCCACAAACTGAATTTTTATATTCGGATACATTCTGTCCAGCACCTTGATATCTTCCTTGAGATTATTGGCTACCTTGACCCCCTTGTCAAGTACGGCTACAATTTTCAGTTTTTTGGTAGGCTCGTTCTTTTTTATGTAGAGCATGACCTTGTTAAGGGTTTCCACGTTATCATTATTGGTGAAGAAGACAAATTGTTTTCCGGTAAGCTCGGCGAGTTTCTTTTTGGTCACGCTATTCCATTTCCTAAAAAAGGCACTGTTGTCTGGGGCTATATAATCAATAAAGCGCAGGGCAAATTTCAAAATATAATGGTGATAGAGCATAAAAAATACCACGAGCAGGGTGGGAATCAGATATTCAAAGAAGGTAAACAGGAATTCGGGGTTTAGGAGAATGTTGCCCAACAAAGCGGCCGCCACGGCAATGATGGCGACGAGCACGGCCAGGTATGTAGCGCGTTCGGGCCTGGGCAGATGCTTTCGGTTTACCTTAAGCAATAAATTCCCGATGGCAAAAAGCACCATGACAGAGAGGAAAGCAATAGTGTAAACCCCGGCCAGTGCCGGCAAATCGCCGTGGGTGACTATTAGGACAGAGGCGCAAAGACCAAAAAATAAAATAAAGATCAAATACGGACTCTTCTTTTTATTTCTGATGAGCAAAAAACTGGGCAACACCCTGTCCAGCGCCATACGTTCCATGAGGCCTCCCACGCCCACGTACGAGGTGAGCACCGCCCCGCTCAGCACCAAGGCAGCATCTATACCCACCAAAAATGACAGCCAATGGCCGCCAGATGCCTCGCCCAGAAATGATAAAAGGGCATCCTGGTTTTCATTTACCACTTCCTGAGGCAATAATCCCAGGGCCAGAAAAGCGATAAGCGGGTTGAAAATGCTCACCACTATCCACATATTGCGAAGTGTCTTCGGAAAAAC
>CAYSLM010000104.1:0-9478 GCA_964431895.1 uncultured Aequorivita sp. | reverse complement strand
CTATCTTTCCGGCCACCATGATGGATACGCGGTCGCAGTATTCGGCCTCGTCCATATAGTGGGTGGTTACGAAGATGGTGGTACCGTCATTGGCGGCTTTGTAGATCATTTCCCAAAACTGTCTTCGGGTGATTGGGTCTACGCCGCCGGTGGGTTCATCCAGAAAAACGATCTTGGGATCGTGCAGGAGCGATACGGAAAAGGCCAACTTCTGTTTCCAGCCCAAAGGCAGGGAACCCACCAAACTATCGCCTATTTGCTCTAAGCCCAAGCCGGCGATTAATTGCTTGCTTTTGGCCTTGATTTGCTTTCGCGACAGCCCATAAATACCTCCAAAAAAGGTGATGTTTTCCTTTACCGTTAAATCGTCGTACAGCGCAAATTTTTGGCTCATATAGCCAATGTTCCTTTTAATGGCTTCCGTTTGTGAATACACGTCAAAACCCGCCACAGTGGCTTCGCCCGAAGTAGGTTTGGAAATGCCGATAAGCATTTTCATGGCCGTGGTCTTTCCCGCACCGTTTGCGCCCAAAAAACCAAAGATTTCGCCTTTTTTCACTTCAAAACTAATGGCATTTACAGCAGTAAAATCGCCAAAGGTCTTGGTGAGTTGATGGGCGGCTATTACCTTGTCGTCTTTCATCATTTTGCTAATTCCATAAAGGCATCCTCTACGTTGGGTTGGGTAACGGCTATGCTTACGTCCGTAAGGCCTTCTTTTTCCAAATACGATTGTAATTGGGCTACTTCAAAAGCCTCCCGTTGGTCGGTATAGTGCACGAATTCCCCAAAGGGAAACACGCTGTACCGGTGCTCGTATTTTTGCAGGGCTTCAATCAGCTTGTACATATTGGCCGCACCCACATTGTAAATGGTTTTTGGGAATTGGTCCACAATGGCTTCCGGCGTGTCGATCTGCAATATCTCGCCGTCCTGTATCAAGGCGATCCGGTCGCAAAGGGCGGCCTCGTCCATATAGGGCGTGGATACCAAAATGGTGATTCCTTTTTTCTGAAGGCGTTTCAGCATTTCCCAAAATTCCTTTCGCGACACGGGATCCACGCCGGTGGTGGGCTCGTCCAAAAACAATACCTTGGGTTTGTGGATCAGGGCACAGGAAAGGGCGAGTTTTTGCTTCATCCCGCCCGAAAGTTTCCCGGCACGTCGGTTTTTAAAGGGTTCAATCTGTACGTATATATCCTCAATGAGGTCGTAATTTTCGGCAATCGTAGTTCCGAAAATAGTGGCAAAAAACGAGAGGTTTTCCTCCACGGTCAAATCCTGGTAGAGCGAAAAGCGCCCCGGCATATAGCCCACCGATTTCCGGATGGCCTTATAATCCGTAATGATATCAAACCCCGCAACAGTAGCCTTTCCTTCATCGGGTATCAACAAGGTGGTCAATATCCTAAACAGGGTGGTTTTCCCAGCCCCGTCGGGACCTATAAGTCCAAAAAGCTCGCCCGGCTCCACATTGAATGAAATGTCGCGAACGGCCTGTACCTTTTTATAACTTTTGCTGATATTGCTTAGGGAAATGGACATTTTCGGGAGAGTTATTCGATTATCGATTTATTGCTTGACTTTCTGATTATGGAAGCGACGTGAGATTACAAGACGTAGGACGTAGGACGTAAGACGTATGATGGAATTTTAGGAAGTTATGTCATCTTTAATGAAAATGGTCCTAAGTCTTAAGTCCTACGTCCTATGTCATACTTAAGGATTTTAAATCACTATCCAACATTGATGGTGGCTTCCATTGTTACCTTCGACTTTATGGAGTTTGAAATCAAACAGGCGGCCTCCGATTTTTGAAGGATGCGTTCGGCCCGATCGCGGTCTTTTTCGTTTTTGATGGTCACCGTGGGTTTTAGGATAACTTCGGTCATTAAATATTTGCCGTCCACTTTTTTCAAAATCCCTTCGGAACCGCAATCAAAGTCCAAAAACTCCAAATTTGAATTTTCGGCTATGGCCAAAAAGGTAGTCATCAAACAACTGCTCACCGAAGCGGTAAAGAGGTGCTCCGGCGACCAGATATTGGGCATTCCCTTTGGAAAGGGCGGCGGTGTGGCCACTTCAATACAATTTGCGGTTTGGGAATTTCCTTCAGCCAGTTCTGGCGAGCACATCATGCCCTTGCGGTCTGCCCGCCAATTGATATTTACGTTATAGCTATGTTTTTCCATACTTTTTTTAAATTTTTTGTTATTGGAAATAATTGTAATACCCCGCTAAATTCTCCTTGATATTGGTGGTAATTTCGGCCCCTTCGTCAACAGTTGAGACCTTGCCCAAGGCATCTATTTTTTCGATCAGCGGGTGTAGGAATACGTGGAGGTTGTCGTGCGAAGGACCTTCCATAGTGCATTTTTTTACTACGAAATTTTTTTCCTCGTTCAGTTTGGTGGCCAAGGCGTGGTAGTCGTCAACGGTTTTGGGGTTGCTGGTCTTTACCATTTCGAGCATGGTATCAACTCCCTCGTTGGTTTCCGGATTGGCTTCCCACTTGCTGCCGTCGTTCAACTGGATTTCGTTCATCCAGGCATTGGCGCCAGCGTGGGTTTCATGGCCCATTTCTTTATGATCGCCCATAGGAGCCGAGGCATCGTGGCCGTGGTGCATTTCCTCTACGGTTTCGGAAGTACCGCTTTGCCGGTGTTGGTGTTTTGTTTCGTTGCAGCCTAATAATACTGCCGAAACCATTGCGATGGTAAGAATTGTTTTTTTCATGGTTTTAAATATTTAAAGATTAATAAGTTTTATTTTACCGCGAAAGCGGGCAAGACATAAATTCAAAATTCAAAATTCAACATTCAAAATTTGTCGTATGTAAGTCAATTTCTACAACCTACAACCCACAACCCACTATTGAATCCACATTTCCGCAGGCATCCCAATCTTTAGGCTGCCGTCGTTGGGCACCAAAACTTTTACAGCATACACAAGGTTTACGCGCTCCTCTTTGGTCTGGATGATCTTTGGTGTGAATTCTGCCGAGGCCGAAATCCAGCTGATGGTACCTTCGTAAGCTTTCATATCCTCAGCTGAATCGATCTTTACAGTAACTTTTTGCCCGATCTTGATATTGGGAAGCTGGGTTTCGCCCACGTAAACACGGAGTTCCATAGTGTCAATATCGGCAATTTTGTACAGGGGTTTTCCAAAGGAGACGATCTCGCCCGGCTCGGCATATTTGGTCAATACCGTGCCTTTAATGGGATTGGCAATCTTGCTCTTTGCTATTTGATCATTTATTTGCGCCACCTTGGCGTCTATGGTCTTCAGCTCGTTTACGATGGGGGTGTTTTGGGTCTCTACGCTCTTTATCTGCTTTTTCAAGACATCCACTTGGCTGTTGGCCTGGTCCAATTGGCGCTGGGTGGCGGCGTTTTCGGCAAACATATTCTGAACGCGTTGCTGCTCGGTTTTGGCAGTCTGCAATTGTTGGTTCAATACACTTACCTGCGACCAAACCCCGCCCGATTTGGAGGCCACTGTTTCTTTTTGGGCAAGCAATTGCTGTTTGTTCAAATAGAGTGGCAGGGTATCGACCAGGCCTACCACGGCGTTTTCCGTTAAGGCTTGGCCTTCTTCCACCCTTAGGAATTCCAGCTTGCCGTTGGCTTGGGAGGAAACCGTTATTTCAGTTGCTTCAAAATTGCCGTAGCCATCGGCCTTTTCGCCGTTTGTGCAGGAAAATAGGCTGGCGGCAAGGCCTGCCAAAAACCATATTTTTAAGATTTTCATTGTGGTCATTATTTTTAGTCTCCTTGGATTACTTTATAATTTGCTTTTGCAAGTGAAAGCTGCACTTCGTGCAATTTCCTTTCAATCCTTGCTTCGTATAGATTGTTGAGCTCGGTGATGTATTCCGAAGCCGTAATGGCGCCATTTTGGAATTGGGCGGTAGTGGCTTGGAGCACCTTTTCGCGCAAGTCAATGATTTCGGCGTCTTTCAGCATCAATCCCTCGTATTTTTTTATGTCGTTTTCGGCTTCTTTTTGCTGCATTTCGTTGTTCAGCAAAAAAGTTTCCCGCTCGGTGTTTACTAGTTTCTTTGAAATATCCACGGCCTGTTTTTGTTGTTTGGTTTTTCCCCAATCAAAAATATTCCAGTTCAGTTTTAGCCCAACCATATAGAAATCCTGAAAGGAATTGTCCAACATATTGAGGCCCGGGTTGCCATAGCCTGCCTGTGCAAACCCGAAAAGTTTTGGATAGTTGCTTTTTGAAATGACTTCCTTGGAGGTTTCCAGTTGCGTTTCTTGCAGCTTGAAAAGTTCCAGTTCCGGACGATTGGGCGTTATTTCAGCAGGCGTCAAAATTTCCGGATGGGCGAGTACGGTGGCGTCGTCCAATTCCTGAAAGATCAATAGCGAAAGGTTTTCCAGCGCTTTTTTTCTGTCAGAATTGATTTGGGTGCGTTGTTGCTCCAGTTTCAAAATCTCTGCATTTAAAAGCTGTTCGGAAGCGGGGAGGACCGCTCCATATTTCACCCCGGCCTGCATTTCCTTTAGGCGGACGGCCAGTTGCTCCATTTTGGAAAGGAGCAATTTTTCCTGCTCCTGAAAAAGCAGGATGCCGAAATAATATTGATTGATCCGGTTTTTTAAGCTGTAAAGATTTACCGCCACCTGCTGTTGTTGGGTTTTCAGTTGGGCGGTTTTCAATCTGGTGTTTGCGGCAATGTTTCCGCCATTGTAGATGAGTTGGTTGGCGTCCAAGGTGGCGCGGTACTGGTCGTTGTTTGGCGCTTCCACGTTGGCATTTGGAAGCTGGAACGGCAGCTCGATCACTTCCGATTGGTAGGTGGCCTGGGCATTTAAATCCAGTTGGGGCAATTTGCCCTTTTCAAGCACCTTTATTTCGGCCTTTGTTTTGTCTTCCAATAGCGAAGTTTGTTTGGCCAACGGATAATTTTTTTCGGCCATCGCATAGCAGGCTTCCAAAGTGAGTTGCTGCTGCGCAAGGCCCGCGATGGAAGCGAGCGAGAGTATGAGCCAAAGTAGCTTTTTCATTTCTTTATGGAATTGATGATAAACTCAGAAACGGCCGTTTTGCGCTGTTCCATCAACTGTTTAAAACCCTTGTCGTCAATTTTTAGGAACCCTTTTAACAATGGTGAGGCCACAAAGGGAAAGATATTCAGCGAGATGATGTTTATGAACAGCTGGTCGCCGTCAACGGGTTTTAGGATACCTTGCTCCACTTCGTCGGATACCTGATTTTTGAATTTTTCAAGACTCGGGAAGGCGGCGCTCTGTTGAATTTTTTCAAAAAACTTGGGGTTCCGGTTCAATTCATTGATGATGAAATTGGGCAGGTACGGATGTTTGGAGATAAAGGAAATATAATTATGGGTAAAGTTTTTCACCTTTTCTTCAATTGACGAATCGTCATTGAGAATTTTGTTGAGCTGTGGAGCTAATAGGGAAAAGGCCTTGCTGAAAACCGCTTCAAAAAGCAATTGTTTGCTTCGGTAATAGTAGTGCAGCATCGCTTTGTTGATGCCTGCCTCGTCTGCAATTTCCTGCATACGCGCGCCGTCCATTCCCTTTTTTTGAAAAACGCTCTCCGCGGCGTTTAGGATTTGCCCTTCGGTATCTTGATTTTTATTCGTCTTGGCCATTTTTTAACTTTGTGGTTTAACCATTTGGTTAACAAAAGTACATAATTTATCTTTACGGAAAATATTTTTAGGGAAATTCTTAAAAATTTACCCTTACAAAAGAGAAGGACGGCCTTTTTAAGGTTAGCCCACAACCAGTGTTTTTGGTTGTCGCGATGATTCGCCAAACAAAGAATAACGTATATTTACATAACCCTAGAAAAAATATATGGCTTTAAACAATCGCCGCACAAAAACAGTATTATGAAAAACTTACCGATGCTTGCCGTTCTTGCGTTCCTGCTTTTCGGGTGTTCCAGCAGCCGTTTAGTAGATGAATATGTAAACAGGGAATCGCCAAATTTCCGGGCCAGCAAGGTTTTGGTAGTGGGCTTGACCCCCGACGGGGGGCTGCAAAGGCAGTTTGAGTACAGCTTGGCATTGGCCTTGGAGGGCAAAAAGGTTGCCGCGGTAAAAAGTGTGGATTATTTTGGTAGTGCAAATAATGGAAAGGATCAATTGGCCGACGATTTTGGAAGGATACAACAGCAGTTATTGGCCGACGGTTTTGACGCCATTCTCTTTTCCAAGATCACGGGGCGCGAAAGCAAGGTGACCTTGGCCCAGTCCTACCGTAATTTGGCAAAGACTTTTCAAACCATGAGCGATTATTATCAGGAAAATCAGGTTTTTGAATCCGAACCGGGCCTGGAGGATTATCCGGTTTACAATACCGAAACTTCACTGTACTGTCTCTGTCCGGCCCAAGAAGGCGACCTTATTTGGCGGGGGAAAATCGATATTGTAGATCCACCCGGGGCGGCTACAACCATTCGCGATTACGTAAAAACCCTGATGAGGGCTTTTCGAAAAAATAAGCTTTTGGCCGGCAGGTAAAACCCAAACCATTTCTAAATGCAGCTAGGTTAAGACCGCAGGGCCAGAAGCGGCACTTGCGAACCGTGGCTTATGCGGGAGGTGTCTGAACCGAAAAAGAGGCGTTCCCAAAAATTCTCATGTACAACCATAAAGGCGTGAAGCTGGACGGGAATAAGTTGCACAAACGCACTGATAGCCATAGGTGCCGGCACATCCTTTATACTGTAGTAGTCTGTCTTGGTTTCAGTGGTAGGCCATGAAAACCCTGCCGGTGGAGTGGGGGTGTCACCTTCCTGAAGCGCCAATATTTTTAAGTCCGCGTCATGGCGTTTCAATATCTGTGAAACAATGCCGAAGGATGCCCTTGACCATTGATCCTGGGGTTGCAGCGAAAGGAGAACCGATTGGATGCTTTCAAAGGTATATCCGGCGGGAACGGTAAGTACCGGGCAGGAGGCGTTTCTGATCAATTGGAGGGCATTACTGCCAAAAAGTACCCCGGCGGCGCCTGTCGCACCTTTGGTCCCCATGATGATCAGATCAATTTTATTGGCTTCAACAGATTGGTTTACGGCATTAACAATATCATCAAAATCAATTTGTGTGTGGAAAGTAAAATCCTCGCCCTTGGAGATTCCCTTGAAATACGAAACCATTTTTTCGAGTTCCTGCCTTTTATCGCTCAGGATGCCTTCATAAATAGAGCTGGTGGGGCTGGCGTGCAGGATTTCTGCGGTAAGATACCCTGATGATTTCTGTAAGTTCAAAAAATAGAAGTTGCACGGTTGCCCACTGCAAAACTTTAGGGCATAGGCAATGGCTTGTCTCGAGTTTTCCGAAAAATCTGTGGGAAGAAGTATATTTTTCATCGCAATGGGTCTTTTCCCAAAAATAGCCTTTTGAAGGGGTTTTCCATATGAGGAATGTCATAAAAAATAGGCGACATTTTTTTGAGATTTGTCCAAGTTTTTAATTGGCACACAGCGAGGTGGGAAAATTGAAAATTATAGGATTAAAAAGTCTTTAGTATGACGAAAATCATATTTTATTTCCCCATAGCCTTCTACTTTTGTCCCGTAAATTAATCTTAACAACTATGAAAAACATAATGAAATCACTAGCCGCCCTTGCCATTCTTGCCCTGATTGGTTGTGGAGGAAAAGAAGAAAAAAAGAAAGAAGGTATCCAAATTGGCCAAAAGCCTGCCACCGAGGCCCCTGCTGAGACAACTACTCCCGAGTTTGAATCTGATGTAAAGCCCTCGGAAACCGTTGATCTTACCAATAAAGGGATTGGCCCCATCAAAAATGTGGAATTGGCTCCAGAAATTGACCAAGCCATGGCCGCCAAGGGAATGGAGATTTATAAGACCAAATGTATGGCCTGTCATAAGCCCGAAAAGAAATTCATCGGTCCGGCGCCCAAAGGGATTTTGGAGAGACGCACCCCAGAATGGATTATGAACATGATCCTAAACCCCGAGGAAATGACCCAAAAGGATCCCTTGGCCCACGCCCTGCTATTAGAGTTTAACGGTTCGCCAATGGCCAACCAAAACCTAACCGAGGAAGAGGCCAGACAGGTGCTGGAATATTTCAGAACACTTTAATATATCTTTCTTAAACAACCAGACCCCCTTGCAGGGCCCAGGCCCTGCAAGGGTTAAAAAACCAAACCAAAATGAAAACAACCCTTAAAATGCTGTTTGTTGCTGCCGGGCTCATTTTCTTTGCAGCCTGCAAAAACGAAACCCAAAACGAAGGCAACGGAACCGCTGTTGAAAGTTCCGAGACTACTACCGCCACTACCACCGAGAGACAAGGCCAGGCGTTTATCGAGAATGACCAATCACAACCCAATGTGTTGCAGATTGCCATGAAATCGCCAGACCATACCACCCTGGTGGCTGCCGTGCAAGCTGCACAGCTTGAAAACGCGCTTGTAAACGCGGGTCCCTTAATGGTTTTTGCTCCTACCAACGAAGCCTTTGATGCCCTACCAGCCGGTACGGTAGAAGATCTGCTTAAACCAGAAAACAAGGCAAAGCTGGCCTACATCCTAAAACACCACGTAACCCCAGGAAACTATAGCAAGGATTTCTTGAAGAAATTCAAAAAATTGGGGCAGGCCAGTAATGAAAATGTCCCCGTAGAAGTAAAAGGTGATGACGTATATGTGGGCGGCGCAAAGATCGTTGCCAGCATCCCCGCGGGCAACGGAATCGTTCACGTAGTGGATAAAGTGATTTTACCGGCCAATTAATCAATAGAATAATTTTAATATAAACCAATAGAACAATGAGAAAAACAATCAATATCATGGTCTCCCTAATTATGGTTGCCGGGCTATTTAGCTGCAACAATGGCGGGGCCAACAAAGGAAAAAACGGTAAGGGGGGGCTTTCCTCCAATGCCGCAGAGCGGGTGTACGTGGCTCCTGGGGAGCACGATACGCACTATGCTTTCTTTTCGGGAGGTTATAGTGGTAACCTGACCGTGTACGGGCTTCCTTCCGGAAGAATGTTTAAGGAGATTCCCGTATTCTCCCAATTTCCAACCAGCGGTTACGGCTATTCGGAAGAATCAAAACCTATGTTGAATACTTCTTTCGGTTTTGTGCCATGGGATGATAGCCACCACCCCGACATCTCACAGACCAATGGTGTACTGGACGGAAGATGGATTTTCATAAACGGAAACAACACCCCGCGGATAGCGCGTATCAGCCTTGAAACCTTCGAAACCGAAGAGATCATCGAGGTACCAAACAGTGCGGGTAACCACAGTTCGTCCTTCATTACCGAAAACACCGAATACGTAGTTGCCGGAACCCGTTTCTCTGTACCCGTGCCACAGCGCGATATGCCTATCAACGAGTACAAGGGCAACTTTAAGGGAGCGCTTTCCTTTATAAGCGTAGAGCCGGAAACTGGCCGTATGGCTATCAAGTTCCAATTGATGATGCCCGGGTTTGACTATGACCTAT
>CAYSLM010000103.1:0-9490 GCA_964431895.1 uncultured Aequorivita sp. | reverse complement strand
TGTTATGGATTATGGGAAATCAGTATTTTGCTGCCAAAATATCGAAGCATTTACTATGAAAAACTCCTTTACACTTTTATCACTTTTCTTTTTTGTATTTACCATCCAAGCCCAAGACCCAAACATTCTTTGGCAACGGACTATTGGGGGAGTGGTAGTGATAAATTATGGTCAATAATCCAAACAAATGATGGCGGGTATCTAGTTGCAGGAGATTCAGATTCAAACATATCAGGCGAAAAGAGTGAAAATTCTAGAGGTGGATATGATTATTGGGTTGTAAGATTAGATTCTAATGGAACCATAATATGGCAAAAAACTTTAGGTGGTAGTGCAGATGAAAGATTATGGTCTGTTCAACAAACAACGGATGGTGGTTTCATTTTAGGGGGATATTCCGATTCAGATATCTCAGGCGATAAAAGTGAAAATTCACAAGGCGGATCGGATTATTGGATAATAAAACTTAATTCTTCGGGAAATTTGCTTTGGCAAAATACAATCGGTGGCAACGCTAATGATAGGGTTCTAAAGATAGTAGAAACAGATGACGGCGGTTATTTGGTAGGAGGCGATTCAGCTTCTAATATTTCAGGCGATAGGACTGTGCCCCGAGCCGGCTTCCGGGATATTTGGCTGGTAAAATTGGATGCTTCCGGAAATATCCTCTGGCAAAGATCGCACGGGTATAATAATACATCTATTACAGGACTCTCGAAAACCAATGACGGAGGTTTTATTATAAGCGGCACACTGTTTAACGTTACCGCAACCCACGATGCTTTTTGGGTCTTAAAAATTAATGGCCAAGGGTTTCATGTATGGAATAAAATAATCCAAGGCGATAAAGCTGATTGGTTTCCAAAAATTAGCCCAACTAGTGATGGTGGTTATATAATGGCGGGGGCTTCTGATTCAGATGCTTTTGGCGACAAGTCTGAAAACTCCCAAGGTTCATTTGATTATTGGGTCATTAAATTAGATGAAAATGGAAACGTTGTATGGGAAAATACTATTGGAGGGTCAGAACCCGAGCAACCGGACACTATTATTCAATGTGCCGATGAAGGTTATTTCGTAAGTGGATATTCATCCTCCAATATTTCGGGAGACAAAACTGAAAATGCTAAAGGCAGTGTAGATTATTGGTTTCTTAAACTAAATAGTGTGGGTATTATTGAATGGCAAAATACCATTGGTGGCGAAGGAGCTGATAATCGTGCACGCGCCCTACAAGATATAGATGAGAATTATGTAATTGGCGGACATTCAAGCTCTAATATTTCAGGGGATAAAACTGAAAACTCAAGAGGAGAATACGATTTCTGGATAGTAAAGCACGCTGCAACTTTAGGTATAGAAGAAAACCCTTTCGCCAAATCAATAACTTTCTACCCCAATCCCACAAAAAATAAATTACAAATTAACACCCAAGACAAAACCATAGAACAAGTAAACATTTATACCATGGGGGGTAGCAAAGTTTTGCAACTTGATGTTGACACCGTCTCTCCTATCGTTGATGTTTCCAGCCTTGCTTCAGATGTTTATTTTGTGCAGCTGTATTCGGGGAAAAATGTGGCTTTAAAAAAGTTTGTGAAAGAATGATTTTCAATTCATAATTCTGAATTCAGAATTCAGAATTATTTTGGTCTTATGTCTTACGTCTTTCAGCGACCTGTGCTGAGCCTTCCTGCCGGCAGGCAGGCCTGTCGAAGTAAGTGGTCTTACGTCTTTTTTCATAAGAAAATTTATTTCCCACCCCTTGCTTTTCAAATAAATAACACTACATTTGCACCCCTCTTAGACAAAATATTTTTTGTTTAAAGGGTGAGAAACAATGATTTATTAACAATTTGACAAAAAACTAATGGATACATTAAGTTACAAAACAGTATCTGCCAACAAAAACACCGTTAACAAAGAATGGTTGTTGGTAGATGCGGACGGCCAGGCATTGGGTCGTCTTGCTAGCGAAGTTGCTAAATTACTTCGCGGAAAGCACAAGCCAAGTTTCACCCCGCACGTAGATTGTGGTGACAACGTAATTATTATCAACGCCAGCAAGGTAAGCCTTAGCGGCAACAAATGGAATGACAAGACCTACATCCGCCACACGGGCTACCCCGGTGGTCAACGCAGCCTTACGGCTACCGAGATGTTCAAGAAAAACCCTGCAAGGCTTGTTGAAAAGGCCGTGAAAGGTATGCTTCCCAAAAACAGACTGGGAGCGGAAATGTTCAGAAACCTGAAAGTGTATGCCGATGCAGACCACAACCAGGAAGCACAAAAACCAAGAACAATTAACCTTAACGACAACAAGTAATGGAGACAATTCACAAAATAGGCAGAAGAAAAACCGCTGTTGCACGTGTGTACCTCAAAGAAGGTAAAGGAAACATCACCATCAACAAGCGCGAGCTGGAGAATTATTTCCCCACCGGAACCCTACAGTACAAAGTAAAGCAGCCTTTGGCCCTTACCAACAACGAAAACACTTACGATATTTCGGTAAATGTTTTTGGCGGCGGTATTACCGGCCAGGCAGAAGCCATTCGTCTTGCCCTTTCCCGCGCCATGTGCGAGGTAAATGACGAGAACCGTGGCATCCTGAAACCAGAAGGCCTGCTTACCAGAGACCCAAGAATGGTTGAGCGCAAGAAATTCGGACAGAAGAAAGCGCGCAAGAAATTCCAGTTCTCTAAACGTTAATGCTTCGACTTCGCTCAGCAACCTTTGTTTCGAGCGTTTGTTGATGATATTATTTTCATGTGTCGTACCGCATTTATTGTGGTACCACGATAAGCGCGGTACGACATTTTATAAGTTCATATTCATTATTAATTAAAAAAGCTGTTATCCCGAACTTGCTTTGGGAGTTAGTTTAGCATCTAAACCCAAATCTGCCACGCGGCAGATCGGTTGCTAACCTTTCACAGAACGTAAACTAAAACAAAATGGCAAAAAAAGTAGAAGTAAAAAACTTACTTGACGCTGGTGTGCACTTTGGCCACCTGACCCGCAAATGGAACCCCAACATGGCGCCCTACATCTATATGGAGCGCAACGGGATCCACATCATCAACCTTTACAAGACCGCTGCAAAAATCGAGGAGGCCACTGCTGCCCTCAAGAAAATTGCTGCCAGTGGTCGCAAGATCCTCTTCGTAGCCACCAAGAAACAGGCTAAGGACATAGTGGCCGAAAAGGCCAAGGCAGCCAACATGCCCTACATCACCGAAAGATGGCCCGGCGGCATGCTCACCAACTTTGTTACCATCCGCAAGGCCGTGAAGAAAATGGCATCTATTGACAGGATGAAGCAGGACGGCACCTTCAACACCCTTTCCAAGAAAGAGCGTTTGGCCGTAGACCGTCTCCGTGCCAAGTTGGAGAAAAACCTCGGTTCCATTGCCGATATGAGCCGCCTTCCCGCAGCCCTTTTTGTAGTGGACATCACCCGCGAGCACATTGCTGTGGCCGAAGCCTTGAAATTGAACATTCCAATCTTCGCCATGGTCGATACCAACAGCGACCCCCGCGAGATTGACTACGTAATCCCATCAAATGACGACGCCTCAAAATCAATAGAGAGCATCATGACTTTTGTTTCAGAGGCAGTTATTGAAGGACTGGCCGAACGCAAATCTGGCAAGGACGATGACGACGAAGAAGAAAATATGAAAAAAGCGGCCAAAAAAGAGGCCAAGGCCGACAAAGAAACCAAAGCCGACAAAAAAGCTAAGCCCGCCAAAGAGGTGGAGGTTCCTTCAACCGATGAGGAAGATGTAAAAGAGATGAGAGAGGCCAAGGAACCCGTTCGGCAAAAATCAAAAAAACAAGTTCTTAAAGAAGAAGAGTAGTAGAAGATGCGATGCATCGCGTCTCCACCAAAGTAAAGATGCAATGCTTTGCGTCTCAACCACCAAAGTAAAGATGCAATGCTTTGCGTCTCAACCATCAAAGTAAAGACGCAATGCTTGCGTCTCAACCATAAAAAAAGAAGAAAAATGGCAAAAATAACAGCCGCAGAAGTAAACAAACTAAGACAGGCCACCGGTGCCGGCATGATGGATTGCAAAAAAGCACTTGTTGAGGCCGATGGCAATATGGAAGAGGCAATCGCCATCCTTAGAAAAAAAGGACAGAAGATAGCCGAAAAAAGAGCAGACCGCGAATCTAGCGAAGGTGTAGCCACCGCAAAAGTAAACAGCGACAACACCAAGGGGGTGGCCATTTCATTGAACTGCGAAACCGATTTTGTGGCCAAGAACGACTCCTTTGTGGAATTGGCAAACAAACTGGCCGATGTAGCCCTGAACACTTCCAGTAAGGACGAATTCCTTGCTGCCAAGATTGACGGAATGACAGTGCAGGAAAAACTGACCGAGCAAACCGGCGTGATTGGCGAGAAAATCGAAATTGGCGAGTATGAAGTCCTCGAAGCTCCATTTGTGGGCTCTTATGTGCACGTCAACAAGATAGCAGCCCTTACCGGGCTTTCCAAAGCCGTTGACAATGCCGAGGAACTTGCCAAGGACATTTCCATGCAGGTAGCCTCTATGGGCGCAACCACTTTGTCTTACAAAGACTTTGACCCAGAATACATAGCTTCTGAAACCGAAGCCCGCATTGCCGCCATAGAAAAGGAGAACATTGAATTGGGCCGTTTGGGCAAGACCCTTAAGAACGTACCTAAATACATTTCAAGGGCACAATTGACCCCCGAGGTAATGGCACAGGCCGAAGCAGACGCAAAGGCCGAACTGAAGGCCGAAGGCAAGCCCGAAAATATCTGGGACCGTATCATTCCCGGAAAGATGGACCGCTTTATCAGCGACAATACCACGCTTGACCACGAAAAGGCACTGCTTGACCAAAACTTTATCAAAGACGAGAAGAAAAGCGTTGCCGAGTATGTAAAAACCTATGGCGATGTGGAAGTTGTAGGTTTTAAGCGCGTTTCGTTGGCATAAGCAAAAAGACTTAGGACAATAAGACCTACGACTTAGGACAAAAGAGGCCGGAAAAAATTCCGGCCTCTTTTTTTTCCAATATATCCGTTCAACAGCAAACGAGAAATCAAAAGAATAAAACAAGTCTTACGTCCTAGGTCCTACAGTCATAAGTCCTGACTTTTATTGACTTTTTCAAGGTTTTTAGCCTAAATCATTCCTTTATGAACTTTTTAAGCAGCATTTTGCCATTTTCATCTTCAGCACTCAAAAAATAAACCCCGATAATTGGGAGATTTTCCAGCTGTGAGCCCGAGGTTATACATGGCTTCTCATGGAAGTATCTATGGCTTATCCACGGCTTTTATACGGGTGATCCTAGGTTTTGACCCGTCTGGTGACCCTTCTTAAAATAACCGCCAAATTAATTGTAAACGCATTTATGAGTCCTACGTCATAAGTCTTGACTTTTAACGACTTTATCAAACCTTACCACTTGAATCATTCCTTTACAATCTTCTTTACCATACTTTTCCCTTCGGAAGAAATAACGGCTATATAAATACCCGCTTTTAAAGTATTGAAATCGACCTCGGCTTTTTCAGTTTGCGGAAAAGTTTCCAACACCTTTCTTCCCAATAGGTCAAAAACCCGAACACTTTCAAGTTGCGAATTTGCTTCCACAAAAAGCTTATCAGAGGTTGGATTGGGGTAGATGGCCACTTCATTGACTTTCACCTCTGCAATGCCAATGCTGCAATCCTCGCTGTAATTGGACCACGGGTCCTTGCACCATCCTGTAAGGGGCAGCCCTTGGCATTCTGGTCGTGGTGCGTTCTCATCATCTACCTGGATACAGGTTAAATCGGGATTGCCTGTTGAAATAAACGTGGTTAGATTTTGGTTGTTACCGTTGTCAATAAAAAGTGTAGTCAATTGATTTTCGGAACATTCTAAATATTCAAGTGAACCCTGTAAAGAAAGATCCAATTGGCTTAATGTATTATTACCAGAGGTAAACACCTTTAAGTTCAGGTTTTGTGAAACATCAATGTTATTTATCATATTACTATCAAAGGATAAGATTTCAAGAGCCGGATTTTGTGATATATCTAATACGGATAATTGGTTATTCCCACAATCCAATTGTAAGAGATTTGAATTGTGGGAAATATCTATTTGACCCAACTGATTAAAAGAGCAATCTAATTTATCAAGATTGGTATTCTGGGAAATGTCCAACACAGATAATTGATTATTTTGGCACCACAAGAATGTAAGATTAGTGTTTTGGGTCACATTTAAAACGGATAATTGGTTAAAGATACAAGTCAACTTCTGCAAGCTTATGTTCATAGACATATCCAAGCTGGTCAATTGATTTGAGGAGCAATGCAATTCCTCAATGTTTATAAAGCTCTCAATTCCCTCCAAGGATGAGATTCCTTTGCCAGTAACATTTAAATTTATAATCGCCTCTGCCTCACTTACCTGAATCTCGCCATCATTATTGGTATCAACACCTGCATCTATCAGCGCATTTTTAAAGTTGCTGTCGGGGATATTTACGATCTGGCCATGGGCGACAGTTGTGCCCAACAAGAATAAAAGTATATATAAATATTTCATGATTTATTGCTTTATTAGGGTTTTTGAATTCTGTACTTCCCCATCACATACCAAAATAACATTGTACAGACCAGCGGTATAAGGAGATACATCTATACTAACGTGGGTTTGCTGGACATCAAGGATATAGTTGTCGCTGTTGCCCGTATTGGTATTGACCACCATAATATAGCCCGAACCTGCACCATCGGCCAAATAATTAACGGTAACCTGGTGGGAGGTAGGGTTGGGAACCAGACTCTCCAATCGGTACGGGTTGACGTTTACCTGGACCTCGTCATAATCCTTAAACCCGTCGATATCCGTGATTACCTCCAGCTTATAGGTTTGGGTCATCTGGGGCGTGACGGTAAGGTCGGTCCCTGTATGGATAAGGTTGCCGCTGGGGTCGTACCAATTGTAGGTAGCGCTTTCATTGATGGTGCCGGCCGTTATGGTAACGGTTTCATTTTTTTCAATTTCCTCATCGCTTCCCGCATCTGCATTAAACGGATCCCGTTGATATTTATGTACCTCAAAGGTCTCGCCGCCGAGAATCTGGTTGGTCTGGTCGTCGGTTTGTGAAACGTGATAGGTATAGTCCCGTTTTGCGGTGAGTTCCTTGGTCAAAAAATTAAAGGACACATAGGCCGTCTGTGGGCGTGTGGGCGTGTGGGCGTGTGGGCGTGTGGGCGTGTGGGCGTGTGGGCGTGTGGTTTCATAATTTGGTCGATTAAAGTTAGTTGAATTCTTAAAATTATGCGAAAGTTTTGAAATAAAAAACAGGGAAAAACCCTGTTTTTTATGGGGGATTTGCCCCTTTTTATAAATGTTATTTCGCCCAAATGGTAATTTTAATGTTTACAAGATATCATTAAAGTGGGATCAAGCAGAGCCACTTTGTCAAACTTTCTCGCCTAAATCATTCCTTTGCAATCTTCTTTACTGTTTTTTTCCCTTCGGAAGAAATAACCACTACATACATGCCGCTTTCTAAATTGCCAAGATTCAATTCTGTTGTTAAAGCGAAAGGAGACGTTTCCAAAACAATTCTTCCCAAAAGATCATAAACTGCAATTGTGCTTATTATTGACTTTGATTCCACGTTCAATATATCTTGAAACGGATTGGGATATAGTACCGGTTCTCCCGATACCAAATACTGCGGAATCCCAAGGGGGGCATTTTCCAATTTCAGAATAAATACATCCATTTCGCCTTGTGATGTTAAATTGAAAACCCCACTGCCCGGATCAAAATCGGCGGTAGTGTTGAAATATCCCGTACACAAAACCTTGCCTTGATTATCAACCGCAATCCCCAAACCGCGATCTTCATCCTGTCCTCCCACAGATGATGCCCATTGAAAATTGCCTGAGGCATTCAAATGCTGCACGAATATGTCAATAAATCCTTCTGAAGAAAGGTTTGCTGTGCCGCCATTGGGGTCAAAATCAACGGTTTCCTCAAACCTGCCAGTGGTGTAAATACCCCCATTGCTATCGGTTTTTATGGAAACTCCTTCCTCATAAACAGGACCTCCCATACGTTTTGCCCAAACAAAATTTCCATTGGTTTCCAATTTTAAAATATAGGCATCTGCCAAGCCTTCACTAATAAGTTCAAAAGTGGCGGCGCCGGGATCAAAATCCTGTGTGGCATAAAAATAGCCTGTTACCAAGACCTCGCCATTGGGGCCGATCGCAATGTCATTTCCAACATTGTAGTGACTGCCACTGGCCTGTTTTGCCCAAACAAAATTGCCATCGGCATCCAATTTTGAAACAAACATTTTATCCAAAGTTCCAGCTGATTCCAAGAGAAAAGTGCCGGAACCTGGATCAAAATCGGGCGCGCTATTCGTGTAACTTCCAGTGGAATACACATTTCCGGCAGCATCAACGGCCACCGCATTTGGAAAGTCTTCGCGAGTGCCTCCCAATTGTTTTGCCCAAAGGTAATTGCCATTAGCATCCAATTTCACTATAAAAATATCCTCATCGCCAAAAGACGTTAGATTGGCCGTGCCTGCGCCCGGATCAAAATCAACCGTATTGTTGAAATACCCAATGGTAACCACATTTCCGGAATTATCAACGGCAATGCCCCGGCCGCGGTCTGGACTACTTGAGCCAAAGATTTTGGCCCAAAGGTAATTACCCTCTGCGTCCAACTTCAACACAAAAGCATCGAGATTTCCAGCACTCGTAAGGATTTGCGTGCCAGCACCGGGATCAAAATCAAGATCGGTCTCAAAATAGCCCGTTATCAATAAATTGCCCGAAGTATCCAAAACCAAGGTATCGGGATATTCAGAATCATTGCTCCCGATTGTTTTTGCCCAAACAAAATTGCCCGAGGCATCAAATTTTGTGAGAAAAATATCCGCCTCGCCTTGGGCTGTTACTTCAAACGTGCCGCTTCCTGGATTAAAATCGACGGTTTGGGTAAAATATCCAAGGGTATACACATTGTTTTGGGCATCGACGGCTATGGATTCGCCACGGTCAAAACCACTGCCGCCCATACTTTTGGCCCAAGCAAGTTCTTGCGCTATAAATGATTTTGGAGCAAGCCATACCAAAAAAGTTATTAATGGTAAAATGAAAAATTTCATAATTTATTCACTTTAAACGTTTGAACTTTTGAACCTACTGTAGCCTTAATTAAATAAATCCCCGATGAAAGCGCGGAAAGATCCATTTCAGCTTTAGAAGTATTGGGCTTCAATGTTTGTACTTTTCTTCCAGCAAGGTCATACACCAAAATGGATTCAATAGGTTCTTTGTTTTCCAAAAATAGCTGTGAATTTGTTGGATTTGGGTACAATACCATTTTATTCAAAGCCTCTTCTTCGACTCCCAGGTTGGTATTTATCCCAAAAACCGTCTGGTAGGCATTGCCGTAATAGGTGGCGGTAATGGTAT
>CAYSLM010000102.1:0-9542 GCA_964431895.1 uncultured Aequorivita sp. | reverse complement strand
AGAGGAACCCGCCCACCAAGGCTACGGGACTGCTCACGTAGCCCGAGATACATAACACCATGGCAATAATAAAGGCCACTTTAATTATGGTCGATTTTTCGTCCTTGATCAATTTCATGGGAATAGACTTATGGTTTACGATGCAAATTTCGCAAGAATCGTGACCATATTTTTATCACAAATTGTTATGCCCTATTCCATGAGGTTATAATGCGATCTGAAAAAGTGTTTCAACCTTTCGGCGGCCCTGTCGTAATCGCCATGTTGGCTTACAAATTGGAAGGTCCGGTCTATGTTCAGGCCACTTACTTCAACTACGCGAAGGCTTCCGGTCTTCAGTTCCCGGGAAATGCAATGGATGGAGAGAAAGGCGAACGAATCTGCCGCCAATAGGTAGTTCTTGATACTTTCAGTACTTCCCAACTGCATCTGAATGTTTAGGCTCTGTAACGAAATATCTTTTTTTGCGAGCGCGTCCCCAATTACGTTGCGGGTTCCCGACCCACGTTCCCGTATAACCAAGGGTAATGCTTTTAATTCCTGCAGCTCAATCTCTTCCCTTTTAAACAATTTGTTGGCGGTGCGGGTGGTAAGCACAATTTCATCCTTTAAGAAAGGCTCATAATGCAGGTTGGGATTGTTGGAAACCCCCTCGGCCAGCCCGAGATCGGTTTTCTTCGCAAGAACCAGGGCTTCAATCTGCTCTGAATTGAGATTTATCAAATTGATCGTAGTTTCGGGAAAAGTGGTTTTTAATTTTGAGAGCAGCGAGGGCAGAATGTATTGCGAAATGGTAGTGCTGGCCGCTATGTTCATAACCTTGGGAAGGTCTTTACCTGTTTCTAGAAATTCCAATTCCAGTTGGTTGTAGAGTGTAATAATTTTATTGGCATAGTCCAGAAGCAATTTCCCGGCAGAAGTCAAGGAAATGGTATTGCCCTGCCTATTGAAAAGAGGTTTGCCATAATGCTTTTCCAACTGGTTTATGTGCTTGGTGACCGCAGGCTGCGAGATGAACAGCAGTTTGGCCGCTTTGGTAAAACTAAGCTGCTCTGCCACTGTTTTGAACACTTTCAGCCTAAAATCCATTATGCTTTGTCTTTTGAAGCTTCAGAAGCTTTGTTCTTAAATAGTTCCTCGTCCTTGAAGACTATGGTCCGGTGCGGATAGGCCAGGTCAATCCCTTCGGCGTCGAAACGTTTTTTTACCGATTCCAAAATATCGCACCGCATATCAAAGGCATCGCCAAAATTGCGCGCCCAGGTCCAAGCGCGTACCGTGAGCGTACTTTCATTGATGGAAATAAGGGCCGTGCGCACCATGGGCTTTCCGTTCAAAATGTCAATTTCGCTTCGGTTATCGATAATCAACGGATGTTTTTCGCATTCCTCGCGCATGATCTGCTTGGCCAGATCGAGATCACTTTCATAGGAAATTTGAAACTCAATGCGCTCACACACTTTCAATTCCCCCAGGTCATAATTGATAAGTTTTTCCTTGTTGATGATGGCGTTGGGAATAACGATCATCTTATTTTCAAAATTGCGGATAATGGTATGGCGAAGGGTAATGTCGGTCACGGTGCCCACCATGGTATCGGTCACCTTGATTATATCGCCTACGCGGAAGGGCTTAAAGGAAATGATAAAAATGCCGCCCACCAGATTGGCAAGGGCTTCCTGCGATGCCACCCCAGCTATAAGCGCCAATACTCCGGCCCCGCCCAGAGCCGTTTGCGCCACCCCTTTCAGGGAAGGAAAAGCCAAAAGCGCAAACAGTATACCCGTGGAATATATTCCGATGATGGCCACATATCTTAAAAATTTATAGCTGGTAGGGTCTTCCAGGCGGTCGGTCTTGCGCCTAATGCGCATTTTAAACCACATATTGGTCGAGGCCGCGGAAACAATGGTAACAATAGCCACCACGCCCAGGTAAAGAATAAGCTTAAAATTGTGCCGTAATGCTTCAAACCATTCCTCACTTACAAAGAGAAAGCTGAGCAATATACCACCCAGCACCAGCCACAGCGCATTCAGAATACGCTTTACCCAGTTGACGGCCTTGGGGCTCTGGCCCGGATATTTCCGCTGTTCCTGTGCCAATAACCATTTGTGCAAAATGTTGGTCAAAAACCGCAGCACCAGCACCGAGCCAATAACCAGTAGTCCGTAAAGGATATCGTTCTTATAGGTTTCAAAAAATGTTTCCATGGGCTTGAAATCATGAAAGGCAGCCAAATCAAAATCTATCTTGGCATAGCCTTAACGGATGTCTTTTTTTCCTTTATCAAATAAATGCCCCACAAGATAAGCAATCCGCCAATTACATACCATAAACTAAACCGCTCTCCGTCCAGAAGTCCCCAGACCACGGCCACCAAAGGCAATAAATAGGTAACGGTACTTGCAAATACGGCCGAGGTTTTTTGGATAAGTTTATAATACAGAATCATGGCAATGGCCGTGCCCATCACCGTCAATATCCCCAAAAAGCCCAGTGCCTCCACAGTTTCGGTATCGGTGAAAGTATGGTTGAAAAATCCTGAAAAAGCCAATATTGCCAGGGAAGGGAGCATCCAAATTCCGAAGACCGCACCCGATAGCTGTACCGAAGGAATATGCGAAAGCTTTTCCTTGATGATCAAGCCGGCCATGGCATAGCAGGCCGTGGCCAAAACTACCAAAAGTGCATACCCCAGCTTTGATTCCTCTGAGGAAGTTTCAGAAAAATACATCAACAGGGCAGCACCGGCAAAACCAATGATGGCACCTAAATATTGCAGGGCCTTGCTCTTTATTCCGAAGAACAGAAACCCCAATATCAGCACAAAAACCGGAACCAGCGAATCCAGTATTCCGGCCAGCGAGCTGCTTACCCGTGTTTGGGCAATGGGAAAAAGATACATGGGCAAAAAATTGCCGAAGAAGCCGGTAAGTGCTGTCCAGAACAAAGCTTTCTTACCCATTTTCCGAAGGGCCGGCCACCCGAGGTAACCCATAATAAGACCCGAAACGCCCACCCGGAAGGCGCCAATCTCAAAAGGGGAGAAAATTAGCAGCGATTTTTTTATCAGAATGAACGAACTGCCCCAGGTAACAGCAATAACCAACAAAAGAAACCAGCGATTTTCGTGGAGTTTTTCCATAAGCGTGCAAAGATAAAGAGCAATTGCGTGGACAATTGCTCTTTGGCTGATTTTTTTCAGTGGAAAACTACATATCCAGGGTCTGCTCTCCCCCACCGTTTATGAAGATTACCTGCCCACTTGTCCAACTGGAAATAGGAGCGGCAAAATAAAGGACCGCCCCGGCTATATCTTCCGGTTCTCCCAACCTATTTATTGGGGTGTGCCTAAGCATGGCTTTTTCCAGATCTGGAGTGAGCACGGTACTCAAGGCATGTGTCTTGGTAGCCCCTGGGCCAATGGCGTTTACGCGAATATTATGCGGACCAAAGTCATAAGCCAGGTTGCGTCATATGGTTTACCGCTGCCTTGGAAGAAGCATAAGCGCTAATGGCAGGGCTCTTGTTGATGGATGCCATAGACGACATGTTGATGATACTGCCATAACCGGCCTGTTTCATATGCGGAGCCACCATCTGGCACAGCCGCCACATACTAAGACGTTCATTTCAAAAACTTTTTTGACTTGGGCAACGTCCATATCAAACGGGCTCTCCTTTCCGGCCCCGCCACCGCCTACGTTGTTTACAAGAATCTCTATGCTTTTAAATTTATCCACTGTCTTTTCCACAAGGTTTACTAGGGCCTCATCTTTTGTGACGTCGCAATCTATGGCCATGGAAGTACCGCCCTGACTATTGATTTGGTCTGAGGTTTTTTGCGCGGCCTTTAAATTGTAATCTGAAACAACCACCTTGGCCCCAAATGCCGCCAGGATTTCACAACTGGCTTTCCCAATACCATTGGCACCGCCTGTTACAATCGCGGTTTTCCCGCTCAAATCAAAAAGTTTTGAAGTATCCATAATCACAATTTAAATAGTTCCGAATAATAGGAAATGGGAAGAAATAGACAAGGGGCTTCCTAAAAAGGCATTCCTTATTAATTCAATAATTTTATTGATAACAGCGTATCTTTCCTAAATTCAAATTGACAGTCCTCAAAGTCGGGTGCCGAGAACCGGGGCCTAAAATTATTGGAAAACGCATAGGGCTCCTTTGGGATACCGAACATATTCCTGTCGCAAGTGCCATTGTTGTTGGCATCGTGGTAGAGGGATATGGCGTAATTGCCCTGTGGAAGATTCTCAAAGGTAACCGTCTCCGAACTGTTATTAACAGGAACCTCCACGCTGCGAAAGGCTTGGTTCCTTTCCATAAAGCGCTCCCCCTGGTCAAACAGGCCTACGCGAAGAATTCCCTCTTGGGTTTCAATATCCGTAACAGTGACCGTAAGGGTAAATTGCTGGGGCTGCGGGGGCGTAAGACTGAGCCAGGCAAGTATTATCCAAATTAGCATATTGGTCATCGATCAATTTTTGGTTTTCCGTTCAAAAATGGTTTAATCATCGGTGGTTTCGGCGTTTTTGACAACAACATTGTCTTTGGTTCGCTGGAAAACCGCCAAAACATTATTTGCGGAATCAACCAAGGTCAACAAATCATCCTTCAACCTTACTTTTTCAGCGCGGCCAAACATTTCGAGATATGCCTGCTCATCAATGGGGTTTTGAACGCAGGCCATTTTTGTGCTTCCCATTTGGGAGAAACTGATTGACGCACCATTAAGGGTGTATGAACCAAAAAAACTATTGCAGCCAGCAAAGCCGTTTATCCTGTTTTCATCAGGCTGAAAGGAAAATCCTATTTTTCGGCCATCGTCTGTCGGGGATGCAATGGCAGGCACGCCCTGCTGGCGCACGAGTTCCCAATAACCATTTCCCAGTTCAACCTGGGTGGGTGGGTTTTTTTCCATAGCGGTATCTGTGGGTTTGGAGGAGCCGCAGGCATATACGGTCATAACTGCCAATACAATAAAAAGGATTTTGGTTTTCATAAATAAAGTTTGAGATTGATTTCACATTAAAGTTAGGATTTTATCAGTCAATCCCAACTATTGGTGCAAACTACATATCTATTTGCAAACGAACTCTTATGGATTAGCTAAATAAAACGAAAAGAAATCTTAAATAATGTACTTTGATGGCTTACCCTTGAGATCCTTTTGCCAAAAGTAGATGAAAAGTCAATAATAACACGGAAAGTATTAGGCCCAAAATTGAAACCCCGTGCCATTGCCAATATTGCCAAGCCACGGCCCCAAGAGAAGTGCCCAGCGCCCCGCCAACAAAAAAGGAAACCATATACACCGTATTTACCCTATTGCGGGCTTCAGGGTTTTTGGAAAAGATAATATTCTGGTTGGTAATGTGCAGGGCCTGCAGCCCCAAATCAACGACGATTACCCCTACCACCAAACCGAAAAGCGAGTGGCCGGAAAAATAGAAGATGGCCCAGGAAAAAATCAACAAAAAACCGGAAAAGACAATAAGCCTGTGCTTATTTAGCTTATCGTTCAACTTACCAAAGACTGTTGCGCCCAGGGCACCTACAATTCCCAATAACCCAAAAAGCCCCGTAACCGTACTTCCATACCCAAAATTCTCTTCCATAAGAAAAACCAAGGTAGTCCAAAAAGCACTCAGGCCGGCAAAAGCCAATGCCCCGCGTAATGAGGCCAGGCGCAGCGAGGGTTCGGTTTTAAAATAATGGAAAATTGATTTTAACAATTGGAAATAACTTCCGGAGAAACTGGGCCGCAAAACTGGCAGTTTCAAACGTAGGGCTACAAACAGGAATACCATCAAGATGGCAGCGGCATAATACATAATGCGCCACCCAAACTGTTCGCCCACAAACCCACTGATCACCCTACTGCCCAAAATACCAATGAGCAGGCCACTCATCACAATGCCAATGGCCCTACCCCTACCCTCCTTATCGCTCAGCTGCGCGGCCATGGGCACAAAAAGTTGCGGGATGGCCGATGAAAACCCAACCAAAAAATGGCTCAATACCAACCACCACAGCGAACTGCCCACAGCCGCGGCCAATAATGAGAATACCATCAAAAAGAAATCATACTGCAGGATTTTATGGTTGGCCACCTTATCTCCCAGTGGAATGATAAAAAGAAGCCCAAAGGCATAGCCCAATTGTGTGGCAAGGGCCACATTGCTCACCGCAGACTCCGTAACGCCGAAGTCAACGGCAATCTGGTGCAACAGCGGCTGATTGTAATAAAGATTGGCCACTACCAGCCCGGCGGCAACGCTCATTAAATATAAAACGGAATTTGAAAGTTTGGTTGCCATGAAGATATTTTTGGGAGAATGCGGCAGCCGGTTTTATTGGCCTTCCTCCTCCCCCGAAGGGGCATTATCGCTCTTTTGTTTCTGAATACGCTCCTTTTCCTTCTCAACATATTGATGATGCGACATAGAGGCCACATAGTCTTTCTTCCGGGCATAAAGGTTTCTGATTACCTCGGCCTTGCCATATATGGTAATTACATCACGGGGCAGAATTTTATATGTGCCGGTGGGCGAACCGATATAGTCGCTACCTTTCCGATCTATGCCCAGCACGGTGATGCCCTCGTGTCTAAGGTCTAGTTCTTTCAAGGTTTTATTGGCCATCCAGCTTTCAGGGTCTATTTTTCGTTCGCTTATTTTGTAGTTGTCCTTAAAGTGCAATACGGCGGCAAAATCCTGGATTTCCAGGTCGGTATAGCGTTTCAGCACTCTACTGATGATCTTTGACAATATTTTGTCAAGCCACTCACTTTTTATGGCGAACCATAGCAAGGTCATCCCAACAACCACAGTCAAAAGACCATATAATTTGGAAGCCAGGGTTTCCGGCAGGACGAAGGTAAGAATCAATGATGACATCACCGTCACTATCCCCGCGTTTCCCACGAGCATTAAGGTAAAAATTATTCTGCGCCGCACCGGATGATTCATAATCTTTTCCGATTCGGAAGTAGTAAAACCCGCACCCGTATAGGCCGACCGCGCCTGAAACCGGGCACTCTGGGTGGAAAGTCCGGTATGCACCAAGGCTATGGTGGCTATCTTGGTGATAAGCGCAGAAAGGGAAACCACCAGAAATAAAGTAATTGCTGCAATCATTTCTCCAAAAATAAAAAGAATAGCAATGCCCTTAAAGCTGTAAACAAAAATATTCAACGGAAAAACGTGGCGGCAAAACCAAATGACAAAAAAACCGGGGCCCGTTAAAAATTGCAGGCCCCGGTCTATTTTTAATGATGAATCATTATTTTATTCCATGGGATTGCCGTTTTGGTCAATGCTTCCCGCCTCTACAATCACCAAATTATCTATATCGATATACTTTTTGATGGCGGCATTTACCTCTTCCAGCGTCACGGCCTCAAGTTCTTTGGGATATTCGTAAATATAGCCTGGCGCTAGGCCGCGCTGTACCACCGCCAAAATATTCCTGGCCATGCCTGGCGTAGTGCTAAGCCCTATTTTGAAACTTCCTATTAAATTGGACTTTTTATCGCTCAACTCCTGGGCGGTAATGCCCTTCTGATACCAAGTGCGTAATTGCTCCAAGGTCATTTCCTTCCCTTTATTCAGGAGTTCGGGATTAAAGGAGGCGTTGATGTACCAATAGCCCCTGCTATAGGTATAGCCCTCCAGACGGCTGGAAATACCATAAGTTAATCCGGCATCATCGCGTACCGTTTTCATTAGCCTTCCGGAAAAACCGCCACCCAGCACACTATTGCCAATATAAAGGGGAAGAAAATCCACATCGCTTCACTGAATGCCTGTATACTGCCCAATAAAGAGCTCAGCACTGGGCTTCTCGGGTATGGTGATGATCTTGGTCTGCCCTACCGTCTCGGCTACCTGGTGGTTTTTTTGGCTTCTGTCCATTCCGCCTTTCCAAGCTTTAAAGTTCTTTTCCAACGTTTTGTAAAGCGTTTTTTCATCCACATCGCCTACACCCACCAAAACCATGGCCTTGGGGCCAAAATAGCTTTTGTGAAAGGCTTTTATTTCATCCAGCTCGGCATTTTGAATATTTTCAATAGTAGTTTCCACCGAAGAGGAATAATTGGGATGATCTTTTGGATAAAGCGCCTGGGTCATGGCAATACGCCCCCTCATTCCCGGATTGGAAAGCCCTTGTTGCAGATTGCCGATATATTGCTGCTTCAACAAATCAAATTCCTTTTCATCAAAAAGAGGATGGCGAAGCTCCTCGGCCAAAAGGGCAATCACGGTGTCAATATCTTGGCTTAGGCATTTAAAGTTTATAGTAACGTGATATGAATCTGACCCTACATAAATGTCAACCCCCAATTTCTCCAATTTTTGCGAAAACTGAAACTTGTCGTTCTTGGTGGTGCCCTTGCTCAACATAGCGGTCGTGGCTAACAAATTATATTGCACATAGCCTGTCTTCAATACATAGTTGCTAGAAATGGCTCCGGTTACATCTTCCCGCTTCTGCTCGCCGTATCCTATGAGCACTACTTCCTCAAGCTGGCTCAGATCTTCGGTCATAACAAGGTTTATGGTGGTGTTTCCATTTACCTCAAACCGCTCGGTTTTATAGCCCAAGGAGGAAAATACCAAAACATTTTGGCCTTCTTCCAAGGTTATACTGAACTGCCCATCAAAATTGGTGACCGTTCCCTTGTTGGTACCTTCTATCAAAACCGTAACTCCGGCCATCGGCATTCCGGTCCTATCGGTAATAGTACCCGTAACGGGCTGTTGCTCCAATTGATGGGCAGTGATGCTTGGGGGCTGCGTAGATTTCTGCACTTTTTTCAGCACAATCTGGTTGCCCAGGATATTATATGAAATGCTGCTGTTTCCAAAAAGTGATTGAAGTACATCTACCACCGGCTTATCGGTAGCAGAAAAAACCACTCTTTGGCGAACGTTTAGTTCCTGGCTGTTGTAGAAGAAATGAAAATCGGTCTGGTCCTCAATAGTCTGGAAGACCTGGGTCAAGGGTACCCCATCTGCTGTGATGGACACGCGATTGCCCTGCCCGTAGCCAATAGCGGCCTGCATTTGGAAAAGACCGGTAAGCAATAAGGTGAAAGTAAGTTTCATTGCTAAATGCTCTGTGTTTAAAATGTACCGCAGCACATTCCTGATTGGGTATTTTTTCATAATTTTAAATCGATTTTTACTTTGTTGGAAATAAGGTTAAACCATTCATTTTTAAGAGGAAGATGTTGGCGCATCTTCCTTTTTTGTCTTACCCCTTCTTTCGATGGGTTTCGGGTCTGTTTTTTGGGTGCGTCAATGGTAATGACGTCGCCTTTTTTGGTCCAGCTAAAATCTTTATAGGTTTGGAAGGTTTTTAAAACCTCCTCTATGGTTTCGTTGGTAAAGGTGGCCGTTATGGAAATTTGGGCCAAGTCATCATAATTATTTACAATCCTAACGTTGTATTTACGCTCCAGTTTATTCTTTATTATACTGAAGGAATCGTCAACAAAAACCAATTGGCCCTGAACC
>CAYSLM010000101.1:0-9820 GCA_964431895.1 uncultured Aequorivita sp. | reverse complement strand
TTGTTTTAAAACTTAAAAAACAACAAGTCGTTTTTGAATCTCTGCACCTCTGATTGAAGCGAAGGGAAGTACCGGGTCCTACTTATTCATTATTTCCTCAATCTCTTCGGCCTCAATGGGGATGTTGCGCATCAGGTTGAAGGGCTCGCCGCTTTTCTGGATCACCACATCGTCCTCCAGCCGAATGCCGAAGCCTTCGTCGGGGATATAGATGCCGGGCTCCACGGTAAAGACCATATTTTCCTTCATGGGTTCCCATAAAATTCCGTAGTCGTGGGTATCTAGGCCCATGTGGTGGCTGGTACCGTGCATAAAGTATTTTTTATAGGCGGGCCAGTCGGGGTCTTCGTTCTTAACATCGGCCTTGTCCAGGAGTTTTAGGTCAAGCAGGGCGGCGGTCATCAGTTTGCCCACTTCCTCGTGGTATTCCTTCCAGAAATTGCCGGGCACGAGCATTTGCGTTGCTTCGTCCTTAACCTTTTTTACCGCGTCATACACCTCGCGCTGGCGTTTGGTAAACTTTCCGTTTATGGGAATGGTACGCGTCATATCGCTGGCATAGTTGGCGTATTCGGCGCCCACGTCCAATAGCAGCAAGTCGCCGTCCTTGCACTGTTGGTTGTTCTGGACATAGTGCAGCACATTGGCATTGTTGCCGCTTGCCACGATGGGCGTGTAGGCAAAGCCCCGCGAACGGTTGCGGAGGAACTCGTGCATAAATTCGGCCTCGATCTCGTATTCCCACACGCCGGGCTTGACGAAATCCAAAATTCTTTTAAAACCTTTTTCGGTAATCGTGCAGGCCTGCTGGATGAGGTCTATTTCAATCGGGTCCTTTACCGAGCGCAACCGTTGAAGGATGGGATTGCTGCGCTCCCAACTGTGGGCGGGAAATTTTTGTTTGGTCTCCTTTATAAACCTGTCTTCGCGGGTCTCGGTCTCCACGCTTTGGCGGTAGTGCTCGTTGGTATTGAAATAGATGCGCTCGGCCTGGGTCATTACCTCGAAGAAAATCTTGTCAAATTCCTTCAGCCAATACACCGATTTGATGCCGCTTACCTCCGTGGCCTTTTCCTTGGTGAGCTTTTCGCCTTCCCAAACGGCAATGTGGTCGTTGGTTTCGCGCACAAACAACATTTCTCGGTGGTCCTTGTTGGGCGCGTCGGGAAAAAGTACGAGAATGGTTTCCTCTTGGTCGGCGCCCGTAAGGTAAAAAAGATCGCGTGCCTGCTGGAAAGGCATGGTACTATCGGCACCAATGGGATAGATGTCGTTGCTGTTAAAGACCGCCAGGCTTTTCGGCTTCATCTGCGCCATAAAGTTTTTGCGGTTTTTAATAAAAAGTTTGTTGGGAATTTGATCGTACTTCATCGTAATATTTTGTTTTAATTTTTTTTGGTTCGTACTCTATTCCGCTTGCCTTGCAGAGCCCAATCAGGTTGCTGAGCAAACCGAAGCTGGTTGCTGAGCGGAGCCGAAGCACAAAATTAATTATTATAAAGCGAACCAAACACCTTAGAGGTTAAAAAGTGTAATTCAACTATCGGGCTTTCAGTAGATTTTTTTTGGATTTTCATTATCTTGGAACTGGAATTTGGCAACTGCCATACACAAAGGTAAGCCAGAAACTTTCCATTGGGGAAGGGTAGGGTTTATGGAAATAAGCTTGTTTAACTAAAAACCAGCATTATGAAAACAAAAATACTTCTCACCCTAACCCTATTATCACTATCGCTACAGACCTTGGCACAAGACCCCAACTGGTCCTATATCCGAAGGGAAAACACGGGGATAGGAGGGGCGCTCCATTATGTGGTGCAGGGCGATGCCTTTGGCAATATCTGGACCGGCGGCTACGAATCTGCCGACGAGGGCAGCCTTGTGCGCATTGCCACCACAGATACCATTTACACCAATTGGTCTACCTATTCCGATGAGTATTTACCCAACGGCTTGATTTATGATATCGCTTTTGACAGCACGGGCATCATCTGGGTTGGTTCTGAAGCGGGAATTACTACTTCTGGCGACGGCCTGGTATGGACGCATTACGACGCTTCAAACACGCCTTTTTTGAGTACCGATGTAGCAGCTATCGCCATTGGCGCCGGCGATACTGTTTGGACGGTGCATACCAATCCCGATCCTGCGTTGGGCGGGGTGGGGTATTTTGATGGCAGCAGTTGGAGTTATTATACTTCGGCCAATTCCGGCCTGCCGGCCAATCTCCAATTGCATGATATAGTGGTAGATGCCAATAATGTGAAATGGATGGCCTCAAACCTTGGCCTGGTTTCCTTTGACGGCACAGACTGGCAACATTACACTGCCGCAAATAGCGGCCTTTCAGCAGATAATGTTTGGGAAGTGGCGCTTGATGCGCAAAACCGCATTTGGGCCTTGGTGGGCAATGCCGTGGATATTTTTGATGGCACTGCCTGGACGCAGATCAATGAAGGCGATTGGCCCATCACCAATGTGGCTGCCCGCTCATTGGATATTTCTGGCGACAAGGTCATTATTGCCGAAGGTTCCGGCTCTCGCGTGTTACTTTTTGACGGTACTGCTTGGACTTCGGAATATATGAACCTTACCATTTTTGATTCTTATATTGATAGTAGCGGCAATTACTGGATTTCTGGGTATGGTGTAGTAGCCAGGAATGACGGTACCGGTTGGCTTCGCTTTACCCAAAACAATACGGGGCTTCCCGATAACTTCAATAACGATGTTTTTATAGATAGCCAAGGCCGGCGGTGGTTTGCCAATGGCAGCGGGGGTATCCAGGTTTTCGACTGCCCTAAATGGGAAGTGTATGGCCCTGAGAATGAGGGGATGTTTCCCAATCCGCAGACGCTTTATTCCACCACCATAGGCACCTCAATTACCGAAGATGCCGATGGCGATATTTGGTTTTCATATGATGGCACCTCGGGCTATATTATCCATATTCCCGATGGAAATTATTCAGATTATTCTGCCTGGACCACTTATGATAATACCAATTCCACCCCGTGGCTGCAATTTATTGCGGAATTGAACGCCACCGACGATGGCAAACTCTTTGCCCGTGCCGATTACAGCGCTATTATGTTTGATAAGGTGGCCAACACTTGGACGGTCTGGAACATGTCAAATGGCCTGTCTGCCCCACCACTTTGTTTTGGATCTCGGGGCAATGCAATGTACGTAGGCCATTATCAGGGAATAGATGTTTTTGAAAATGGAACCTGGACCAATATCGATCTAACATCGCAAGGTATTGAGCACATCTCACACATAGCCTTTGATGGCAACGACCATATGTGGCTGGGCACAACAACGGGGCTCTGGAAATTTGACGGGCTTGATTGGACCAACTGGAACGAGAGCAACAGCAACATAGCTGCAGATTACGTGACCGCCATCGATTTTGATTCTGCAAACAATGTGTACATCAGCGCCCACAATACTTACACCTGGCCTTATTATGGTGGTATATCGTACTTTGATGGCACGGGAAACACCTTTACCACTTTCTTAGATGGCAGCTCCCCATTGGCCCATAAACAGGTAGAGGATATTGCGGTAGATACATTCGGAAATATTTGGGCCCTCACCCAAAGCGAAGGCTATACCATTTACAACCCCAACGGAATTACGGGCTTTGACTGTATTGATAGAAGCCTGCAAAGAACCTTGGGAGCAAATGAAGTAGTATTTGACCCGCACCTTCAGGGCTTTAACTATCCCAATCCCTTTTCGGAAAAGACTACTATGGTTTTTCATTCTGAAGATGCCAATCCGGTTACCGTGGAAATATTTGATATTTTGGGAAGAAGCTTGACAAGTTTCGGTATAAGCAAGGTTTCAGTTGGAAAGAATAGTTTTCCCCTCAATCTTTCCCAACAGGCACCGGGCATTTATTTTTGTAAATTGACCTCTGGAAAGCAGGAGGTTACGGTAAAGATTGTCAAAAATTAGCGCGGGTTTAAATTCAAAACCCTGTTCCACCACCTGCAGCAGGTTCTGCCATAATATTTCTTGCGGAAAAGATTGGATGGACGAATTATTTTAGGGCTACTTCGGCAAGTTGGGGTTGCTTCGTAAAACTTATTTTTTTGGGAAGACCAAATAATTGAAAGCAGGAGGAGGTAACGCTTTTCAATACGTTTCCCCGTATGGGGGCCTATCTTTGGCCAAGCCTTCCCACTATGGCCGCCAACATTCCCAAAAACACGACCGTCCAGGCAAAAAGGGCTATATATAGGAATACATTGGGAATGGTCATAAGAAACGGCAAGTGGAATGAGTGTGACAATTTTACCGTACAAACCGTGTACATCCCCAAGGGAAAAACCATGCCCCAAAACTGAGAATCATAGCCCAGGGGAATTTTCTTTATGAGATGCCGCCAGATGCCCAAAAGCACCATAAGCGGGATCCACCACGAGCCAACGGCCCAAAACAGCAGTACCAGGCCTTTTAGGAAGGGAAGCAGTTCCTCCAGAAGCGGTAAATGTGGCGCCGCAGCCATTAACCCCACGCCCGCTAGGACGGTAATGGCATCGGCACCCATGCTTATCCAATACGGCGTGCCCAATTTTTTGGGGCGTACCCTGAAAAAAAGTAGCCGATAAATAATCAAGGTAATAAGTACCAGGTAAAAAAGGCAACCCAGGAGAAATAGCAGCAATGCGAAAAATAACATCCCTTCAAGCGGAAGGGGCAACTCCGGGGCCAATTGAACGGCCAGGATTGAAATAGCCTGGGTGGCAACTACCATAAGCAACCAGCTGCCGCTTATGATCTTGATGGTAGGCTTGAATCTTTTTTCTATATGCACGGCAAAAAGAAAGTAAATCAAAAACAGCCATGACAGCAAGCCAATGGCAAAGAGAATTTTTGCCAGGGTAACATTGTTGGCCAGGACAATAAACTGGCTGCCCAAAATACAGTTGGCCGCAACAAAGGAAAGGAATCCCATATTCTTTTCGAGGTTGAATACCTGCGCGCGGAACCTTTTCCAATACAGCAGTTTTTGGGCCCCGAACAACAAGCACAGAACAAGGTATGCGATTATGTTAAGATAAAACAAGACGTGTGCGATTGCCGAAAAATCATACAAATGTGCGGCCAGGGAAACAATGCCGGTAGCCATGACCAGCGCAAAATAATCGGGCGATAAGAGGGAAATGCCTCTTTGAATCCGTTGGTGTCGTGAAGAAAGAAGAGGTAAGGGCATGTGTGGGTCGGGGTTAAAATGGATTGCCGCTGCCGGGCCAACGACCTAAGGTACGCAAGTTTGCAAATAATTGCAAGTAGGGGGAAATGGCTTATTTGTTTTCCAAATCGGCCTCAATGAGCTGCAAGATGCCATCAAGATCCTTCATCAAGGGAAGATAGTGGGCATTTTCAGTGGCATGGCAGGTTAGGATGAACATAAGCAGGTTGTTTTCAAAAGCCGGAGCGTTCAGCAAATTTAGGTTACTTCGCTCTCCAGCCCTGGTGGGCAGCTCCATGGTTTCATACACCCCCGCATATTTATAAATGGTGCCCAGGCTGTTCTGGTCTGTGCGGAACATGTCAAGCACCTTTTCGCGCTGTACGCCCAATTCGGCTTCCTGCCGCGAAATGTCGTCCATAGTGGCCACCCAGTTGGTAAGCTTGATGCGCAGGGTGGTGTTTGAGAGATTTTTTAAATTGCCTGAATTGATCATTTCAAACAAAAGGGAATTATTGGGGTTGAAGGCCACATCTGAGGAAAAGGTGTTGAAGAGCAACAGGGAAAAAGTTTCCTCTGTTGGCATTTGGTCCCTGTTTGATGCCAACCGCAGGATTTCCTTGGCCCCGTTGTAGTTTTTTTGGTTTACGGCCAAAAGCTCGGTGAGCTTGCGTTTGCTGGTTTCAAATTCTTCCTTCAGGCCCAGGAGATAGGTTTTTTCATATTTGGCGTTAATCCGGTTTTGGTTGGCATTGTTTATGGCCAGGGCAATCAAAATACCAATTACCACCAGTACAATTTCGCCCAATGCGTAAAGCAGATATTTGGAATACTTGTTCTGCGCAAGGATATTCTGCCGTATTTTTTTAAAGAAGCGAATCATGGGTTTACTGGTTCAGACCGTTGTTTTCCTCCTTTTATAAGTAGCCATAATGCGAGCGACATTTCTCCCACTATGCTGGGGATGGCCACCAGCACCAGAAATATGGAACCGTAGCTTTCGTAGGTTTCAAGTAAGAAATGGGCCAAGGTATCAACCATATACATAATGCCGGCCAGCATGAGAAAGAAAGCAATTATGTCCGGCTTTTTTAAAATCCTACCCAAAAGGATGAGATGGGCACCAAAAAAGAAAAGTCCGATAAGCCAAATGGCATTGAAAGTGGCGGCATGATGGAGCACCTCGTCTCTTTGGGGCGCGTCCACCACAAAAGTAAGGGCGAAAATACCAACTGCCATAATAGCCGCGTGCATCATCCTGAAATAGGTACTGAGCCCAGATAGCGGATGGGTAATATACAATTG
Organism: uncultured Aequorivita sp.; assembly: GCA_964431895.1. Taxonomy (GTDB): domain Bacteria; phylum Bacteroidota; class Bacteroidia; order Flavobacteriales; family Flavobacteriaceae; genus Aequorivita. The sequence goes on along the minus strand of CAYSLM010000101.1, from coordinate 3,312 downwards.
GTAAAGTGCCCAGGCCACCACTACGTCAAAAAGCACGGTGACCAAAAAAGCTACAATACCCAGCCGTACCCACAGCTGGTTTTGCTGGATGGTTTCTACGGAAGATTTTAGAATGGTTTCAAGAACGAAGAAATTGGCGAAAATGGCAGCAAAAAAAATAACCAAATAACTGATTCCGGCGATTTTGGAAAGCGTTCTGGGTTTCATACTATAGGGTTTTGGTTGAGGTTTCGCATTATTTTTAAGTTACTTATTGCCGGTGTGCCATCATGATCCACCAGCCCAAAGTATAATCGGCACCGGTGTAATAGAGAATTTCTTCCCCGGTTGCGGGATCAATAAAAATACTCGGGGCTATGATCTCGTCTTTTTCATAGGGCGGGCCAGCCTGTACCAACAAAGGATCGGTTACTTGGGTATATGGGCCAAAAGGATGGCTGGCAGTGGCGTAATAAATGGCTTCCTTGTTTTCAAACGTACCTGTCCTTACCGCTACAAAGTGGTTGGCACCCAATTTGGTAATCTGGCCCTCCATGCCAATGGGAGCGTCAATGAGCTGAAAATTACTCCAGGAGTGGCCATGGTCTGTTGAGGTGGCTCCCATGGCCCAGACCACTGTAACCTGATCTGGAGCATAGTTCCAGCCCAAAAAAGTCAGAAACAATATTCCCCCGTGCTCCACGACGCTTGGCGAAGTTATACAATACACGGGATGGCCCGCTATATTCCCCTTGGGTACAATGGGATGGTCCATTTGGGTATATGGCCCAGATAGCGCGTCAGCCTCGGCTAAAAAAAGCTGTGCTTCGTAGGTTTCCTCAATGGGGTAGCCTATGTAATAAATTTGGTGCTTTCCGTTGGCTGCCTTTCTATAAAAGGCAGTTTCCTTTTGTATATCCCATCCTGACGGTCCTGTATTTCCCAAAAGCGTACTAAGGGGCTGCCATTGGGTTTTTGCACTGCCTTTGGCCAATTTAATTGCCGAGCTGCCATCCTTGTCTCCCATATAGATCATCCAAAGCTGGCCATTATCGACAAATACGTGGGGGTCACTGGCTACTTGGTAATTGGCGCCTTCAATGAAATCGCGACATACCGGAGTGGCTTCCCTTACCCAGACGGCAGACTGTACAGCTGCTGCCTCATCATCCTGCTTGCATTGTATAAGGAGGAACGGTGAAAAAAGGAGAATAAAATAGAATACAAGTTTCACGGCTTTGACGGGAGGTGCTTTGGTTTTGAAAAAACTAATTTAAGGATTTCATTTTTAACGGAAATAATATGATAATGATTTCCAAGTTGTTAATTTCAAATCGTTTCATTAAAAATCCTCAGATTTATTATTTTTTTTGACTGATAGTGTTTCCGGGGATTTTGCTTTTTTGGGTAGAAAGAAGATTCATTTCCGAAGAAATTATTACGATCGTTTTAAACGATGCGGTTGGGTATGAGAAATAAAAAATGTCTTTTTCGCCAAAAAAAACATAAAATGGAAGGAGTTTTTTCTGAGTTTTATTAATTTCAAGACTGAAGTTCAAAATCCAGAATTATGCATACTCCCGAAAGATTGGACCGCGCCTTGCGCAAACTGTACACTGCTTTTCACGACAACACCCTAAACCCCGAATGTTGCAACCATTGTGCGGTGGGCAATATTTGCGATAATACCGATGCCTGGAAACACCTGAGCGACAACCACGGCTCCCTGCAATTGAATTATGTAGGCCGCGTGCACCAAGCTTTGGGCAGGCGGTTTTATGGGTATTCCCCATTGGAACTACTCCAGATTGAAAAGGTTTTTTTGGAGGGATGCGGGTACCAGCTTCCTTTTAGGCACTCCAATAGAAAACCGAAAAACCCGCGTTCAAAGGAAACCTTGTTTAATGGCCTGTGCGCCGCCATTGCTTTTTTATGCGCCCTAGATGGGGTGGGCAATGTGATGGACTACTATCCGGTATTTGAGCGGGCGGCTGAGGTTGATACTCTAGACCCGGTTTTGTAATCCTATATTTTTTCCGTCTTTATGAATAAACTTCCAAATTTTCCATCCGGGATACGTAGGGCAAAAGTTGAGGATTACAAGCAGGTGGCCCCGTTAATTGTACAGGCTATGGAAGATCTGGCCTGTACCTTTGCCAATACCGACGATCCGGCAAAGAGCCTACCGTTGTTTGAACATTTTTTTCGGCTGCCGGCCAATCAATACAGTTTTGAGCATACCTTGGTCTATGAAAATGAGGATGCTATCGTTGGTTCTATCACCTTTTATGATGGTGCGCTTTTACCTGCCTATCGCAAGCCTTTTTTAGAATATATTGCGAAAAATTTCTTCGTAAGTGGTTTGTCCATTCAAGATGAGACCATGGCCGGGGAAGTATATATTGACACCCTGAGCGTTTCGCCCTTGCATCAGGGCCAAGGCATTGGAAAAAAGCTACTGGCAGCCGCAATAGCACAGGCGCGTACCCAGGGCCACAAAAAAATTGGCCTGTTGGTGGACTTAAAAAATCCCGGAGCCAGAAAACTGTATTCCGCCCTGGGATTTGAGCGGGTGGGCCAAAAGCAATTGGGCCAGGGAAAGTATGACCATTTGCAATTGGCACTGTAGCCAAAGGTTTATGGCTTATCCACCTCGGCATCGCGGGCTAGATCGGCCTCGTCTTCCTGCGCTCCTATCTGGCTGTCAAGGTAGAGCAGCGATTCATCGGTGGCTTTTGGGCCGCCGGCAATCTTCAGTTTATCAAGTAGATCCATCACGAGGGTCTCTTCTTCTATCTGTTCCTTTACGAACCATTGCCCAAAGTTCCAGGTAGCCCAATCCTTTTCCTTTTGGGCGAGGTTTACTATTTCATAAATGGCCTTGGTATTGTCGACTTCGTGCTGAAAGATCTTTTCAAAACATTCCAAAAGGTTTTTTGGATCCTTGGGTGGTGCATCCAGGGCGGTGATTTTCGCCTTTCCGCCGCGCTCTTGAATGTATTCTATTACCTTCATCATATGGTTGCGCTCTTCTCCAGAATGCCTGAACAATAGATTGGCCACTCCCGAATAGCCTTCGCTATCTGCCCAAACGGCATAGGCCAGATATATCTGGGCCGCATTGGCTTCCTTGGTAACCTGTTGGTTTAAAATGTCTTCTACTGCTTTTGAAAGTCTATTGGTATCCATATTAATTGTTTTAGACCTAAATTACTTAATGGGCCATAAACATCCTTCGGCCTTAACACTATATTAGGGCGATTGTTGATAAAAACCTTTGGGATTGATCAGGCAAACAATTGGTTCAGTACGGAAAGTGACTTGGGTTTCCGG
>CAYSLM010000100.1:0-9938 GCA_964431895.1 uncultured Aequorivita sp. | reverse complement strand
AAACCAACACGGCCACCGATGTGACGGTCTATTATTTAGGCATTCCCGTAAATTCCTATGCTACCCTTGCCCAAGCTCCCCCCAGCTCCAGTGGCGTTGACAGCGCCCCGGGCGGCACGGCCAGCATCAGCGATGCGCTGGGCGATGGCGGTGGCAATCCCGTGCTGATCGATTTTATCAATGCGCTGCAGCAGGATCTATATTCCTTCATTCCAACAATGAGCTCATTGGCGATTAACAATCCAGATTGGTTTGCCGTGCCAGATTTAAATGATACCCCTTTTGTGAATTATTATATCCCTGATGAAAACCAGGACCATGTTACGGTTACCGCCGCCAGTGCCCAATTTGCTTTGGACGAAATAAGAAACGGAGTCATCGGTATTCCCGAAAATACTGAACTTGACCAATTCCTTCTTTTACAAAATCCAATTTCCAAGACGATTGTTCTCGGGGTTCCACGGAACATCTCAAACCAAAAAATCACCGCTAGAATTTTCAACATAGCCGGACAGAAATTGATGGAGCAATCCTGGCAGGCACCAGACGCAGAGATACGGTGGAGCCACAATCTGGCAAGTGGAATTTATTTTCTGAAAATAGAAAGCGGCCATTCAGCCCAAACCATCAAAATGATAAAAAATTAAATGATCCATTTTCTAAACCGAAGAAAGTATGCCATGGCCGTTCTCTCGGTATTTTATCTGGCTCTATTTTCCTGTAAAACAAATGAAAATATCCTGGCAATTGATGTGCTCTTGGTTCCTTCGGAAGCAATGTATACGCAGGCCCTTCAGCTGAATGCTGCCATCCATGAAAGCAATCCCGGAACCATTGAGCTCGATGCCAATCACATTCCACATATCACCCTGTTGCAATGCTTTGTAAACGAAAGGGATTTAGTTGAAATAAAAAATGCCCTAGTGAAAATTGATTGGAAAAGCCAAGATTCTCTTAAAGCGTATAAGCTATGGTACGATGCTTCAAAACCGGAAAGTTTTGCAATGATTTCCATTGAAAGGAATGCAGCGCTGTTAAAACTTCACCAAACCGTCATTGAAACCCTTGGGCCCTATTTTGTGGAAAACGGTTCGGCAGAAGCTTTTGTCCCCAATTCCGATGGCTCGCCCATTGACCGATTTACGGTAGGTTACGTTCCGGATTTTGTTGAAAAATACAGTTATGAGAATTTCGATCCCCACATCAGCCTGGGGGTGGCTGGTACCAAGCTTTTGGACAGCCTGGCCGAAAATGTTTTTAAACCCATCACATTCAGGGCAGCCGCATTGGGTATCTATCAACTGGGCGACCACGGAACGGCCCAGAAGCTATTGTGGAAGGCCGAGTAGGCTATCGCACCTGTTTCACCACAAAAAATCCGTCATTGCCCTGGCTTTGGTAGAGCGGCATAAAAATATAGGCATTCCATTGGCTGCGTACTTCCTCTCCATTTTGGTGGGCCAAGAGTTCTCCTTTTTCAATCTGCTGAAAATTGTTATAGCCGGGCTCCATTTTGAAGGTGTCGCTCTCCTTTAGCCCGTGCCTGTATATTATTTCAAAAGTCTTTCGGTTTGGGCGTTTGGCCTCGAGCATCTTCGCGGCTTCGGGATATTCGTCCAGATCGGAAAATTGGAGGGCACAGGCTTTCTGCAGGGCCAACCATATCATGCCTTCATGGTTTTTATGCGAGCTGGGGCTTTGGTGCTGCCCGCCCTCAAAAACGAAACCCGTAATGCCTATCCGGCTTTCATAATGGTCTATACAGCCCAAAACTATATCTGAAAAACCGCGGATAATATAGGTGGGAAACTCGTGCGCCCAGGCATCGTTGTCGTGCACCTCCTGTACCGAGATATACGGCTCGCTATCTGAGGATGTGGTGTGGCAATCGAGGAAATAGCGTTTTGTAAATTCGGTTTCAGGATAGTTTTTTAAAATGTTGATAATTTCAAACATCTCCTTTTTTTCGTGCGAATCAATTTTACCGGAAGCAATATTTTCCTCAGTCCACACCCGGTTCATATCTTCGTCTATAAAGCGCACATCGCGCTGCAGGGCCTCGCGGTTTCCCGAAATGCCCAAAACGGTTCCTTGTATAGCCGGTCTTTCCTTTTCCAACACTTCAAAAACCCGTTGCAGGGCTATCACCCCCGAAGGCTCATTGCCGTGCACGCCGGCCGAGATGAAAAGGAGCGGCCCTTTATTGCCACTGCCGTATTTACCTATAATTCTGGGAATCTTTTTCATTTATCTTGCTCAAGTTGAATCAATCCATTGTTGCCAAGGTGCGGTTGCTCAGCTTGTTTTGGTAATATTTTTTGTATTGCATCTTTCGCTCCAGGGCATCGATCACGGTGTTGGTAAAGTCGGTCATGCCAATTTCCTCACAATGGTCCAGGCCGCCGGGGCTCAGCACGTTTATTTCAATAAGTTTGTCCTTTACAATGTCGAGGCCAACGAAAAATAGGCCGTCACGTATCAGTTTGGGGGCAGTGAGGGACACAATATGCTCCATTTCCTTGGTGAGCTTGGCTTTTTTGGCCTTGGCACCCAAGGAAAGGTTGCTTCGGAATTCGCTTTTATCTGTGCTCACCCGTCGTATTACGGCTTTTTGTCCATCTTCTTCCAGTATCTTTCCGTTCATCAAAATTACCCGCACATCGCCCTTGCTCACTTCGGGAAGAAATTCCTGTGCAATAATGTAACCCTTGGCCGAAAGGGTTTCAATAATCTGGTTGAGGTTCTTTTTGTCTTCATCAATAAGAAAAACGTCCTGCCCGCCACTCCCTTCCAAGGGTTTTAAAACCATTTTCTTTCCCGATTTTTCCCAAAATTTAAGAAGGTCATTTTTATTGCGGGTAATCAAACTGTTGGGTTTGATTTCTGGCGGAAGTTCTTCAAAATAGAGCTTATCAATAAAGGCGTGGCTCATGGCAAAGGCATCGTTGAGCACCAGCACGCCGCTTTGCTGAATCATACGCGCAAAGGCAATGCCGCTGTGCTCGGCCCAATGCCTGTCTGAGGTTTCCTCGGTAGGATTGTTTCTGAGGAATAAAATATCCATAGCGCCGCTAGGTACCACCTTTAGGTTTATGGCATCATCCTGCACCTGTTCCCAGAATTCCTGCACGGTCTCGCCCTTGATGGAAGCCGGGATTTTTTTGCAGCGCAGGCTAATGTCGGTATCGCGATGAAAGATAAAATCGCCCACGCTCATCACATAGACCTCGTGCCCGCGCTCGTGCGCCTTTTTAAGAATTACCACCGTGGTCCCGCAGGTTTCGGTCTGGATGTCACTGATTACAAAACATATTTTCATGAGTTCACTAATTTGGAAAGGGCAATGCCCTGTTTTATTTTTTCTATTTTGGAATGGAAACCTTCATTTTCAAGCAGGTATCTGGGTTTGATGGTTGGTGGCTTCAAGAGGCCGCGATCGGTAAGATCGCGAACTATGGGCACGTGTTTTAAGGCAAATTTTCCGGCCAGGAGAAACTCCAGGTCGCCCCCGTCCATCAAATAGTCGCGCAGGTGCACCAGGCCTTTAAGATATATGATATCTTTGATAAAGCCACCTCCCTGAAACATGCGCGAGGTAATATTGAAGGCGGGTTCCTTGGAAAAGCCGTGAGTTGAATAAAGCAGGTTGAAGACTTCCCTAAAATCGGCACCTTCCAAAATTGCCCCTCCTGCCACCACCCGGCCGGCCAAAGTACGCAAGCGGTTGCCGGTGAGCCCGCCAATAAGGTATTCGGCAAGCACGGCCATGCCTTCCTGCAGCGCGTCATAATCGGCTAAGCCTTGGGCCAATTGGGTTAAGGGTTGTTGGCTTCCGTTGTAATAGGTGAGGGCGTGGGTGCCCACCTCGTGCTGGATAAGAGCCGCCGCTTCTTTTTCGGTCAGGGTATAGTCAGAGGGCAGGTAGAGTTCGCCCTTTGAGACCATCATCACGTTCACGTCACCGCGTATGTGCACCCGGCAGGTATAGTTTGGCGCCTGTTTTCTGAAGTAATCAAATTCGGCCTCCGCCATTTTTCCGAAATCTTCAACGTCAAGCCGTTTGGAATCCTGCTGCTCCCCATCCTCCTCAATGTTGTTGAGGATCAATTCCGCTTCCGAAAGGATGTTTTTCTCCAGGGCCTGGTACAGCCTTATACTGCTGTAGAAGAAATTTTTTGAGCCCCTTTCCTTGAGCATGGTAAGCTGTTGGTCAATTTCTTCCCGCTTTTCGTCAAAGAGGTAGGAAAGGGCAGGGTCGTCTATTTCCTCAATGGGCAGGTTGTAGAGTTTGCGTTTCAGCAGGTCTGGGTCAATGGGCAGCAGCCGGTAGTGGTATTCGCCCATTTCCTCAAAATTGGTCTCAAAAAAACGTTGCCGCAGGGGCTGAATATTGACCGGCGAGACCAAAAGTAAAAATTGGTAGCTGTTCTCGATCTCGGTAAGCATTTTGTCCATCTTAAACACCTCGTCGTGGATTTTTCGCTTCCCCAGGGCTGAATAACTTACCAGCTGCGAGGTAGTCTGCACGCGGATAAATTCATACACCGCCTTATGGACGGCCTTGGCAAACTCCTGTTGGAATTTTCTAAAATAACGCGGATACACCTTGCCATCCCCGTTGCGGAAGACGGGCGGAATTTCAAGGCCGATGAGCGTACCCCCACATTCCTTGATTTCCTCAATGCTAAAGAGCGCTTTTTTGTGCTCTTGCTGCCGTTGTTTGGTTTTTTCGATGCGGGCAGAGAGCAATTTGCCGCCATACCTTCGGCTTTCCACTTTTTCCAGATGCTCGCGGAGTACTTCCAATGAAACCGGCAATTTGTGCGATGGTCCACGGATCACAAACTCAGTGCTGTCTGCCTCACCGGTATAGATTTCAACCATAATAAAAGAGCCAAAACGGTCGCTCATACGTTCGGTGAGCTGGTTGAGAAATTCGCGGAAATAGTCAAAATGGTCTTTCCCCAGAATCAAATAGGAGGCCCCGGTGCGGGCCAGGCGTAAGGTGCCTGCGTCATTGGCTATATTTCGGTAGATTATCAAGAAGGGTACGTCATGCTCCAAATAGAGATAGCCGCCATGGGGCAATTCCTTTATGGTACGTTCCCCGGGCTGTAGTTCCTCAATATACATTTCGGTTTCGGTATCGGCTTTCATTGGTTGTCCGGTTTTGCGATTGCATCCTGAATATTTTTGAAGATAAAAAAAACCCTCGTGTAGTGGCAGGAGTTTAGTGTTTATTTAACTTGGCATTAGAGTTTTGTTACCATTTCAATTCGCCCTTATACCGTTGTCTTTCTTCCATCCACCTATCGGTATTCTTTAAATATCCGTACCTTTGATATCCAAATAAACTTCACTATGGACTACACGGCAAAAATGCTCCGCGACGGCGCGCTAAAAGGAAAAACAATAGTAGTAACCGGCGGCGGAAGCGGCCTTGGGAAAGCCATGACCACTTATTTTTTGGAATTGGGGGCCCAGGTGGTGATCACTTCCCGAAACTTGGAAAAACTGCAGGCCGTAAAAGAAGAGCTTGAAAAACAGACCGGTGGCAAGGTGCTGCCCGTGCAGTGCGATGTCCGCAATTATGACGAAGTGGAAGCGATGGTGCAGGCCTCGGTAAAGGAATTTGGCACCGTGGACGTACTGCTGAACAACGCGGCGGGCAATTTTATAGCCCCCACCGAAAGGCTTTCGGCAAATGCGTTTGACACCATTATCGATATTGTCTTAAAGGGAACGAAAAACTGTACCCTCGCCTTCGGAAAACATTGGATTGAAAAGAAAGAGACCGACAAAACGGTTCTAAATATTGTAACCACCTACGCTTTTACCGGCTCGGCCTATGTAGTGCCAAGTGCCACCGCAAAGGCTGGTGTGCTTGCCATGACGCGCTCCCTGGCCGTAGAATGGGCCAAATACGGCATCCGTTTCAACGCCATCGCCCCAGGACCTTTCCCCACCAAAGGGGCTTGGGACCGGCTGCTTCCCGGCGATCTGAAAGAGAAGTTCGATCCGGCCAAAAAAGTGCCCGTACAGCGGGTGGGCGAGCATCAGGAATTGGCCAATCTGGCTGCATACCTTGTTTCTGATTTTTCGGCATATATCAACGGCGAGGTCATCGTAATAGATGGTGGTGAGTGGCTAAAAGGGGCAGGGCAGATGAACCAATTGGAAGCCGTGCCGCAACAGATGTGGGATATGCTCGAAGCGATGATCCGATCCAAAAAATCCAAATAGGGAAATTTCAAATTCCGAGTACCAAATTCCAAGCACCAAAATCCAAGATATTTGATTTTTGTTTTTTAATGAAAGATATTTATTCGGAATTTGTGGTTTTAGATATTGGAATTTACCGAGAGGGTTTACTGTTAACAAATACAATTTTCTATCCACATAATAAATCGTACTTTTAACCACTAAAATCTGAAGCAAATTAATGGGTAAAATTATTGCAATTGCAAACCAAAAAGGAGGTGTGGGCAAAACTACCACCTCTGTAAACCTGGCCGCATCACTGGGAGTACTTGAAAAAAAGGTTTTGCTTATTGATGCCGACCCGCAGGCCAACGCCACCTCGGGCCTGGGTATTGACGTAGAATCTGTCGAGCTTGGAACATACCAACTGCTCGAGCATAGCGCCAGTGCCAAGGAGGCCATCGTCTCCACAAATTCCCCCAATTTAGATTTGATACCCAGCCATATTGATTTGGTGGCTATCGAAATTGAACTGGTAGATGTGGAAAATCGCGAATATATGCTCAGCAAAGCCATTGCAGGGCTAAAGGAAGCATATGATTATATTCTCATAGATTGCGCGCCATCACTGGGCCTGTTGACGCTAAACGCGCTTACTGCCGCCGATTCGGTGATCATTCCCATACAATGTGAATACTTTGCTTTGGAAGGCCTCGGGAAGCTTTTGAATACTATAAAAAGCGTTCAGAAAATACACAACCAAAACCTCGATATCGAAGGTTTGTTGCTAACCATGTACGACCAGCGCCTCCGTCTTTCAAATCAAGTGGTAGATGAGGTAAAAAAGCATTTTGACGAAATGGTTTTTGAAACAATCATTCAACGAAATGTACGTTTAAGTGAAGCGCCCAGCTATGGCGAGAGCATTATCAGTTATGACGCCGCCAGTAGAGGGGCCGATAATTATCTGAGCCTGGCGCACGAATTAATACAGAAAAACGAAAAAGAATAAATGGCCAAAGCGACCAAAAAACAAGCCTTGGGCCGTGGACTTTCGGCCCTGCTGAAGGACCCGTCCAACGATATAAAATCTGTTGCCGACAAAAATGCCGACAAGGTAGTGGGCAATATCGTGGAGCTGGAGCTGGAAAGCATAGAGGTAAACCCCTTTCAGCCCAGAACCAGTTTCAACGAAGAGTCCCTTCGCGAGCTGGCCTCTTCCATCAAAGAACTGGGCGTGATCCAGCCTATTACCGTCCGCAAGCTCGATTTCAACAAATACCAGTTGGTAAGTGGCGAGCGCCGTTTCCGCGCTTCAAAATTGGTGGGGCTGGAAACCATTCCGGCCTATATTCGCATTGCCAACGACCAGGAATCACTCGAGATGGCCTTGGTGGAAAACATCCAACGGCAGGATCTGGACCCTATTGAAATTGCCTTATCCTACCAACGTTTGATTGAAGAAATAAACGTTACCCAAGAAGAACTGAGCGATAGGGTAGGAAAGAACCGCTCCACCATTGCCAATTATCTTCGTTTGCTGAAACTAGACCCCATTATCCAAACCGGAATGCGCGACGGGTTTATCAGTATGGGCCACGGCCGTGCCTTGATTAATGTGGAGGATTTGGGGGACCAATTGGATATTTACGAAAAGATATTGGGTCAAAACCTCTCTGTGCGCGAAACGGAAGCTTTGGTGCGAAATTATAAAAACCCAGCTGCCAAGGAAGCTCCCAAAAAAACCTCGGCCCCACCCTTTGCAAAGAAAGCCAAGAAGGAACTTACCGATCTGTTTGAAACCTCGGTAGATGTAAAGGTTTCAAAATCTGGGAAGGGCCAGTTGGTGGTTCCGTTTAAAAATAAGGAAGACTTCGAGCGTATCTTGAAGTTGATCAAAAAGTGAGAGACCGTTTCCTACATATTTTTTTTTTAATTGCCGCTACTTCATTGTTTGCGCAAACAGCCGATTCCCTAGCAGTCAAGGACAATGATTCCCTTATAATCCAAAAAGAAAAACGGGCCATTGTGATAAACGACTCTATCCTTCCCAAGGAAGAATACAATCCGCTGGCACCTTCAAAGGCCGCTTTTTATTCGGCAGTGGTTCCGGGATTGGGGCAGGTTTACAACAAAAAATATTGGAAAATTCCCATCATCTATGCCGGTATGGCCGCGGGTATTTATTTTTACAAACAGCAGGACGATGATTATGACCGTTTCCGAAATGCCTATAAACGCAGGCTTGCGGGCTATACCGACGATGAGTTCCAGGGAATTTCTGACGACCGTTTGATCAACGCCCAAAAGTCGGCCCAAAAAAACAAGAGCATCAGCCTTATCGTCACCGTGGCATTTTATCTGTTGAACATTGTTGATGCCAATGTTGACGCCCATTTGCGGCAATACGAAGTGAGCGAAGACCTTTCGTTGCAGCCCAATTTTGATTACAATCAATTTAACGCCAGGCCGCAGTACGGCATGTCGCTTACCTATCGGTTTAAGTAATTAGTGGGGAGTGGGTAGTGGGTAGTGGGTAGTGGGTGGTTTTTTGATAGCGAATTAAAGCAAAGAATAAAGATGAAAATAACAGGAACCAATAGCTGTGGACAAAGGTGGGAAAACTGTAAATATTATTTTCAGCACCAAACATCCAGCACCTTTCATCCAGCACCTAACAAGACCCGCCAATTATGAAAATAGCACTTCTCGGTTACGGAAAAATGGGCCAGACCATTGAAAAATTGGCTTTGGAAAAAGACCATGAAATTGTTTACAAAAGCACTAGCGAATCTTCGGAAGGCACCTTTGCCGATGCCGATGTAGCCATCGAATTCTCTACGCCCGAGGCCGCCGTGAGCAATATTTCAAAAGCATTGAAGGCAGGAATACCCGTGGTATCGGGCACTACCGGCTGGCTTGATAAATATGACGAGATGATGGAATTGTGCTACGAACGTAACGGTAGCTTCATTTATGCGTCAAACTTCAGTGTGGGCGTAAATCTTTTTTTTAGTATTAATGAATACGCCGCCAAGCTGTTTGCCAATTGGAAAGAGTATGAGGTTTCCGTAAACGAAATCCACCATCTGCAGAAAAAGGACACCCCCAGCGGAACGGCTATTACCATTGCGGAGGCTATTTTGAAGCACAGTGAAAAAAAGGAATGGAAACTGGATGCGGCTGAGGAAGATGCGCTAAAAATCACCGCCCAAAGGGAAGCAGATGTCAAAGGGACGCACCAGGTTACCTACGTTTCGGCAATTGACACCGTTTCCCTAAAACACGAGGCCCACAGCCGTGATGGTTTCGCAAAAGGTGCTATCTTGGCAGCTGAATTTTTAAATGGCAAAAAAGGCGTCTTTACGATGAAAGACGTGTTAGGATTGATGATCAACGATTGACGATTGTAGATTGTCAAATCCGAAATTAACGAATAAAGAGCTTTTAATAGAGAATAAAAAATAACAATAAACAATAAACAATAAACAATGAGTTGGACAGGTTGGTTTATATTTTTTCTAATAGTGCAGCTAATCCATTTTGCCGGTACTTGGAAGTTGTACCAAATAGCGGGCAGAAAAGCTTGGGAAGCCGCTGTGCCCGTGTACAATGCCGTAGTGTTGATGAAAATCATCAACAGACCCTGGTGGTGGACCATCCTGCTCTTTATTCCTATCGTAAACCTGATCATGTTTCCCGTGGTCTGGGTAGAGACGCTTCGCAGTTTTGGACGG
>CAYSLM010000099.1:5816-10131 GCA_964431895.1 uncultured Aequorivita sp. | reverse complement strand
TACGCAAATCTGACAAAAAGGCCGTCACCCTGCCCATCCACTATCAAATGTATTTTAACAAGGATGGAAAAATAACCCGTGAAACCGCCTATTACAATCCGAAATTGTTGGATTAAATCGAAATCGAAAGTCGAAATCGAAAGTCGAAACCTGTCCGCCGAGGGTGGATCGAAAGCTGAGGATGAAGACGAAGTTGAGGATCAAGATGAAGATGGAGTTGAAAACATTGCGGAAATGACAAGCATAGCGAATACGTCCTACGTCTTAAGTCCTACCTCCTAAAGTCTTAAGTCAAAAAAAAACTCCCCGGTTTTTTAAGCATAAATCAATATCAACCCGTCCGCCGCTGGTGGACACAAAAACAATCATCATGAAAAAATATGTTTTTACCCTGCTTTTAGTGCCCTTTTTGGCGCTATCGCAAAACAGCACCGAGTACGGTGTATTTGAGAACGACGTGTTAACGCCCAATCCCACACAGATTAGCCAATTTGAAAAAGGGATTACCGCGCACAACAAAAAATACCACGGCGACGGGCCCCACGGGGTTCGGGTGTATTGGATTTCCAATGGGCCCCGTACCGCAAGCTACGTTTGGGTTATGGGCCCATTCCCCTGGAGCTCCATGGACCAGGGCCCCGCACAAAAAGAAGGCCACGATGCCGATTGGCGCGACAACGTAAGTCCATACCTAATACCCGGTAGTGGATTCGAGAGTTCTTTTTGGAAATTCAATGCAGAGATGTCGCGTTTTCCCAAGGACTTCACCATTAAGAACATGGCTGTTGATATTTGGGACATTAAACGCGGCAAATACAAAGAAGCAATGGCCCTGGTAAAAAAAGTCCACGATGTTTACGCTGCAAAATCGCCTAACGAAACTTTTGGTATTTACACCAACGAATTCCCTAGCACCAAGGAAGGAAAAGATCTGGCGGTCATTTCGTTTTTCAACAAATCGGCCTGGTTGGGCGAAGACCATAGCATCGCCAAAAAATATGACGAAATGAACGGTGCCGGAAGCTGGGATAAATTTTTAAAGGATTGGATGGACGTAACCAACGGTGGCGAAACAGAAATATGGATGTACCGCCCAGATCTTAGCGGCATCAGTGGCGATGTAAAAGTTTCTGAAAGACAATAATCCATTTTATTGAAGAAACCTTTGCGCCTTCGCGGCGCAGCCTGCCTTTTCTCTTGCAAACCTGCCTGCCGTTACCATTAGGCGGGCAGGGCCGCAAGATCGTCAAGTGATGAAATCGAAAGCTCAAATCGAAAGCTCAAATCGAAAGCTCAAATCGAAAGCATAATTGAAATCGAAATTGAAATCGAAATATTAAAAATTATGAAATCGGAACAAATATCTTGGAGCAAAGAAATGCTGAAGGCATATATTCTCTTGCTCTGTGCCAAAGCAGACCAGGTGGAAGCCGAAGCGGAGCTCAATTTGATAAAATCGAAAATCCCGGCAGCCATTTTTGAAGCGGTTTATCGAGAATTTTCAAAAGACACCGAAGACGAAAGTCTGGAGAAAATACAGTACGCCCTGGAACGTCATGAGTATTCAAACAAAGAGTTGGCGGCACTTAAAAAGGAAATCCAGGAGGTTTTTTCCACCGATAATTCGGTCAATATGAAGGAGCGCAACCTGGGCTGGATTCTGGATAATATTCTATACTGAAAACGAAATCCAAATCGAAATCCGAAACCTGTCCGCCGGGGGAGGATTGATCCCCGATAGCTATCAAATGAAGTTGAAATTGAAGTTGAATCGCATTAACGGATCAGCCACTACTAAACGAAAAAACATGAAAATAAAATTACGAATCCTATTTTTTTTACTGCTGGTTATGGTTTCGGCCACGGCCCAAAACCCTGATCCGCACGGCACCGAGGAGTCGGCTATAACCGGGATAATAGCTTCAGAATTAGGTCAAGGAAAATCAGATCCCGATCACATAATTTATAAAACAGGAAACCCAGCCGATTGGCCTGCTGAACTGGATGCTGTTATAGCCGCACCCAAAAACCACAAAATTTTATTGGAAAATGATAAAGTGCGGGTTTTGGAGGTAATACTGCAGCCTAATGAAATTGAACCATTACATCACCATCAGTGGCCAAGTGCTCTCTATATTCAAGAAGCAGGTGATTTTACGGATTCTGACGGGGAAGGAAACATTATTTTCGATTCGCGAAAACTACCAGAACCCCTAACCTTTCCACTCACTATGTATAAAGAGCCTGAAGCACCACATTCGGTTGTGAATCTAAGTAGTACCAAAACTATAAGGCTCATTCGGGTTGAGATAAAACAATAAAAAGTAAAACCAAATAATTCAAAAAATGAAAACAACCAAATTCACAATAGTAGCGCTCGCTTTAACTGCAGCAATTTTAATATCAAGCTGCAATGAAAAGTCAAAAGCGGAAACAACCGCAGCAAAACCGCAAACAACCGAAACCATTGTTGAAAACGAGGTTCCAGACTATTTCCAATTACGCCCCGAAGTAGAGAAAGCCTATGGCTATACCCACGCCGTAAAGATTGGCAACGAAATAAAAATCTCCGGGGCCGTAAGTATGGACGACCAAGGTAACCCAACCGCCGTGGGTGATATGGAACAACAGATGAAAAACTGTTACACAGATTTGGAAAAAATCCTAAAACATTATGGCTGCACGTTTGACGATGTGGTAGTGGAAAATGTATTCACCACCAATATGCCCAAATTTTTGGAAGTGGCAGGCTATAGAAATGAAATCTATAAAAACCATTATCCCACGGGATCTTGGGTAGGCGTAAAGGAACTGGCATTACCAGAGTTTATGGTGGAGATTGAAATGGAAGCGCATAAAAGGAATTGACCATTTCCGATTAACGAAAAATTAAAAAACTAGAAAACATGATCAAACTAACAGTCCTTTATGGACACCCAACGGACACTGCTGCATTTGAAGACCACTATGCCAACACCCACTTGCCCAAAGCGGCAAAGATGAAAGGGCATAGCAAGCTTGAACTTACCAAGTTCTCAAGCGCACCGGATGGTTCAAAACCCGCGTATTACCGAATGGCAGAATTTTGGTTTTCCAGTCCGGAAGCTATGCAAACGGCTATGGGCTCACCCGAAGGGCAGGCAACCGCTGCTGACCTAGCCAATTTTGCAACGGGTGGTGCTACGCTTTTGGTGGGGAGTGTGGGGGAATGAGTGTTTTCCAGGCCGGGATGTATGCTTTGAACGCGGTTTTATATGAGAGGTTTTAAAAACTGAAATTGCTATGTGATAAAGCGATCGCATGTTTCAAACACTATTAAAAAGATCGAAAACTGAATTTCTATCCTAAAGACCAAAAAAATGAAACCACAAAATCCACAAAACAGATTGGGTCGCAGTTTAACCGATAATGCTTTAACGCGGTACATTACCTTTTCGGCACTCTACACCGCACAGGGCATTCCGGAAGGCATTACGTTTTTTGCCATTCCCGCTTGGTTGGCCATGCACGGCAAATCGGCATTGGAAATTGCGGCCTATGTGGGGGTGATTGGCATTCCGTGGAGTTTTAAAATCATCATTGCTCCTTTGATGGATCGTTTTACCCTGTTGGCCATGGGCCGGAAAAGACCGTGGGTCATCTTCGGGCAGTTGGGTTTAATAATCAGTTTTTTGTGTATCGGGTTTGTTTCCAACCCACAGAACAATCTCTCCGCATTGATGGTTGCGGGTTTTTTCATCAGTTTTTTTGGTGCGTTTCAGGATGTGGCAACCGATGGAATGGCCGTAGATGTAATTCCAGAAAACGAACAGGCCAGGGCCAATGGCCTAATGTGGGGGGCCAAAATAATCGGTATTTCAGCATCGCTGGTCTTGGGCACTTGGCTTATCAATAATCTTGGGTTTTCAACCGCTATTTCCTCCCTATCCATTGCAGTGGCTACCATCATGCTTTTCCCCATCTACTTTAAGGAACGGCCGGGCGAAAAAACAATGCCCTGGACAGCCGGCGGGGCTTCCCCAGCTTCAAAGCAAACACAATTGCGGAGCTGGAAACACATTTTTAAATGCCTCTACAGGGTTTTACGCTTAAAATCGAGCTGGGTATTTGCCATTGGGGTTTTTACCGTAGGGTTAATGTTCGGGCTTATAGACACGCTGCTCCCCATTTTCAGTATCCAGGAATTGGGATGGACAAACTCCTATTTTTCCAATGTCTTTTCAATTACAACGGTGGTAGGAGGTTTTCTGGGAATGTTTATTGGCGGCTATTTGGTGGATTATTTCGGAAAAATCAAGATGCTGTCTATCTACTT
>CAYSLM010000099.1:2802-5806 GCA_964431895.1 uncultured Aequorivita sp. | reverse complement strand
TCTACTTAATCTTCATAATAGTCCTTATAGCCATATTTGCCTTCCTGACCAATTTATGGAGCCAGAATATTGTTGTTTATGCCTTTATCCTCCTCTATTACACGCTGTACACTTTTTTATGTATCGCGGTGTTCGCATCGGCCATGCATCTGTGCTGGAAAACGGTTGCCGCTACACAATTCACCCTTTATATGGCGCTTTCAAATATGGGCCGATCCGCTGGAGCTGCTATGTTGGGGGTATTTAAAACCAATTTTACCTGGGAAACCGTCTTCCTTATCATCGCCATCACCCCCGCGATTATGGTAGTTCTCATTCAGCTTATAAATTTTAAGAAACACCGGAAAACGGTAGAGAGCTTCGTTGTTTTAAAACAAACCTTAGTGGCGCCCGCTGTAATTAAGGATTGATTAAAAATGCCATCGGCAATAACAATGTCGGCTGCGTGGTGGCCTTAAAAGAAAAAACATGAACCAGCACCTTCAAAAAATAGTGGATTATATAGCGCAATCGGAAAATTTTTCCAAAGAAGATAAAACAGCCCTTACCCGAGCTGCTAAGGACGCCGACCGCGCCCTGACAATTTCGGAATTCAAACTGGAGCGCACCGAAAAGGTAAAGCGCACCACTGCTATTTTATTGGAAGAAACCATTGAAGAGCTGGAACAAAAGCGACTGGCCATCGAGGCCCAAAACAGGGAACTTGAGATAGAGGCCGCCCTCGAAAAAGTACGCTCCGTGGCGCTCGGCCTGAGCAAATCGGACGACATGCTCGATATCGCCAAGGTACTCTACGAGCAATTGCTGCATTTGGGCTTTACCGATATCCGCAATGCCATTATCGACATTCACGACGAAAAAACGGAATCTTTCTTGGATTACGATTATTCCGAAGTCATGGGCGGCACCATAACCCAAATGACCTATCAGGACGACCCAACCCTCAAGGAACAGGTACAGGACATCGCCAAGACCACCGATGGCTATTCCGAAATGGTACTGGAAGGGCAGCAACTGCAGGACCTCATCGAGATGCGCAGGCGAAACGGCGAGGCAGACGACCCACGGCTGAACGCCGCCACAAGTGTTTCGTATATACTCTACGCCTTTGGCAATGGGGCCATTGGCATCTCCAACTTCGGAAAACTAAACGAGTCCCAAAAGACCATCCTTGACCGTTTTAGAAATGTTTTCACCTTTGCCTATAACCGTTACAACGAACTGGCCAAGGCCGAGGCCCAGATGCGGGAGATACAACTGGAAGCAGCTCTCGAAAAAGTGCGCTCCGTGGCGCTCACCATGCAAAAACCAGACGACATGCTGGCCGTGGCCCAAGTGCTATATGAACAGTTGCAGGAACTAGGTTTTATCGATATCCGAAACGCCATTATCGACGTGCACAATGAGGACGACGAAACCTTTTGGGATTACGATTATTCCGAAACTATGTCTGGCTCCATTACACTTTTGTCCTATAAAAACGATCCTGCCCTTGAAAAACAGTACCGGAAAATAATAGCCACTACTAATGGTTTTTATGAAGAAATAATTAAAGAAAATGATTTAAAGGAATACGCCAAGATGCGCATCTGCAACGGCGAGAAAGACGATCCGCGATTGTGGAACGCCACACTGCTTTCCTACTACCTGTATTCTTTCGGCAATGGGGTAATAGGCATTTCAAACTTTGGAATTCTTTCCGAAAAGCAAAAAAATATCCTATCCAGATTTCGGAATGTATTCACCTTTGCCTATCAACGCTACAGAGACCTTAAACAGGCCGAAGTGGATTTCCACAACCTCGAGAAAGCAAAGAAACGGGCCGAAAAAGCCTTAAAGGAACTTCAGACCACCCAAACCCAACTCATCCACGCCGAAAAAATGGCCAGCCTGGGCGAGCTCACCGCCGGGATTGCCCACGAAATACAGAACCCGCTGAACTTTGTCAATAATTTTAGTGAGGTCAGCCAAGAGCTCATTGATGAGATAGACGAAGAAATGGCCAATGGCGATATGGAAGAAATTAAATTATTGCTGAACGACATTAAACAAAACCTGGGAAAAATAAACCATCACGGCAAGCGCGCCGATGGCATCGTAAAGGGCATGCTCCAGCACAGCCGAAAGAGCACCGCTGAAAAACAACCCACGGACATCAACAAACTGGCCGATGAGTACCTGCGCCTGGCCTACCACGGCCTGCGCGCCAAGGACAAAAGCTTCAACGCCGCCCTAAAAACCGATTTTGATGAAGGTATCGGACTGGTAAACGTAATTCCGCAGGATATCGGTAGGGTATTGCTGAACCTGATAACCAATGCCTTTTACGCCTGTGCTGAGCGCAGTCGAAGTGCCTGTAACGAAAAGAAAAAAACAGATAAGGAAAATGACTATCGACCTACAGTTTCAATTTGTACTATGCAAAACTCCCCCCTTGAGGGGGGCAAGGGGGGTGTGACCATTTCGGTAAGGGACAATGGCAACGGTATTCCCAAGGAGATTTTGGACAAGATCTTCCAGCCTTTTTTTACTACCAAACCCACCGGAGAGGGCACAGGGCTTGGCCTTAGCATGAGTTACGACATTATTACCAAAGCCCATAACGGGGAACTGAAAGTAGAAACCAAGTCAGGAAAGTTTACCGAATTTAAAATCATTTTACCAAAATAAAAAACTAACTTACCATGAAAATTTTAGTGGTCGATGACGAAAAAGATGTAAAAGCGCTCTTTCTGCAACGGTTTAGAAAAGAGATAAAGAAGGGTCAGGTAACCTTTGATTTTGCCTTTTCGGGCGAAGAGGCCCTGATCTACTTGAATGAACACAAGCAGGAGGCGGTGCTTATTCTATCTGACATAAATATGCCCGGAATGAGCGGTTTGGAGCTCTTGGAACACATCAAAAAGAAATTTCACAAATCCCCGCCTACGGTGATGATGATTACCGCATATGGTGATGAAGAAAATCACACAACCGCAAAAAGACTGGGCGCAGATGATTTTTT
>CAYSLM010000099.1:0-2702 GCA_964431895.1 uncultured Aequorivita sp. | reverse complement strand
CAGATACGCCAAAAGGAGTACGAATTCCTCTTTGCGGAAAACGGTCTGGATGCGCTGGAAAAACTCCAGGGCGAGCCCGAGGTGGACATCGTTTTGAGCGACATCAACATGCCCGAAATGGACGGCCTTACGCTATTGACCAAAATCAATGAGCTTAGCCCTATAATCAAATCGGTGATCGTTTCGGCCTACGGCGATATGGAAAATATACGTACGGCCATGAACCGCGGCGCATTTGATTTTATCACCAAACCTATCAATTTTGAGGATCTTACCCTAACGATGGAAAAAACGCTAAAGCACGCCAAACTCTTAAAAGAAACCTTGCAGGCCGTAAAGGAAAACAACATCCTGAAAATGTACGTGGACGAAAACGTCCTCAACTTTATGGGCAAAAAAGAGTTTGAAACCACCATTATGGCCAACGAAACCATCGAGGCCACGGTCATATTTATCGACCTGTGCGGCTTTACCAAAATAAGCGAGACCGCTCCCGCCGATACGGTGGTAACTATGCTGAACACCTATTTTGACGTGATGGTTTCCGAAATCATGGACCAGGACGGATTTATTGACAAGTTTATTGGCGACGCCATTATGGCCGTTTTCCGAGGCGAGTACCATCTCGATCGGGCCGTAGATGCGGCATTGGCCGTGCGGAACAAAATTAACGACCTACCCAAGCTCGAGGCGCTACAGGATTTTGAGTCCAAAGTATCCATCGGCATCAAAAGCGGCGAAATGGTATCGGGCAACATAGGTTCGGCCAGTTTAAAACGGTTGGACTACACCGTGATTGGCGATACCGTAAATACGGCCGCTAGGCTCCAGGACGTAGCAAAACCAAACCAGATCGTCATTTCAAGTTATTGTTATGAACAAATAAAAGAGGCTTTTAAATGCAAAAAACTAGGACAGATTACGGTAAAGAACAAGTCTGGCCCCTTGACGGTTTACGAAGTTTTGGAATAGCAAAAACAACCCAGTGCAACACATAAACTATGGAAGCAAAAGAAAAACCAACCACATCCAAACACACAGACGATCTGATAGACCATTATTGGGGCAGCATAAATTATGTGGCAGGCCTCATAAAGGCATCCGAGCTAAAGGCCGGGCTCATCCTTTCGTTTTACGGTATTCTCTTAAACTTCATCTACCAAAGCATCCAAATGGCCAAGGTACAAACGCCCAGCCAAATCGTCCTTTATATCTTGCTTGGGCTGTGGTTTTGCTGCACGGTCATTTCCATATATTTCAGCATCCGGTGCTTTATCCCGCACATTGAGGCAACATACGAAAAGAACATCTTCTTTTTCCGCGATGTGATTACCAAATTTGGCGGCATCAAGGAATTTTCCAAAACCTTTTATGATATCAGTCGTGACGAAGACCAGGTTTTTGACCACTTGGGGCAGCAAGTCTTTATTATGTCAAAAATTGCGGCCGTCAAATTCAAAAATGTGCAGCGTTCGCTGAAATTCCTCGCCTTTGGCCTATTGATCCTGCTGCTCATTATTCTCTATTACGTGATCTTTGCCTTTTAGCGGAAGCGGTTTTTCAAAAAAATAAAATACCTTTGAAAACCAAAAATCTTCACAAAAAGTTTATGGACATCGAACAAATCTTCAAAAACAACCAAGCTTGGGTAAATGAAAAGCTTGGGATGGATCCCGATTATTTCAAAAATCTGGCCAACGGGCAAAACCCCGACATACTCTACATTGGCTGTAGTGACAGTCGCGTGACCGCCGAGGAAATTATGGGCGTAAAACCGGGCGATGTTTTCGTGATGCGGAACATCAGCAACATGGTTTCCAACCTCGATTTGAGCGCCATGAGCGTTATCAATTATGCGGTGAGTGTGCTAAAGGTGAAACACGTGGTTATCTGCGGCCACTACGGTTGCGGCGGGGTAAAGGCAGCTATGCAATCGGAAGATCTGGGCATCCTCAATCCGTGGTTGCGGAACATTCGCGACGTGTACCGATTGCACCGCGACGAACTCAACGAGATTGCCAACGAGGAAGAAAAGTACAGACGATTGGTAGAGCTCAACGTACAGGAACAGTGCGTAAACGTGATAAAAACCGCCGACGTGCAACTGGCCGTACGCCACGGCAACCTGAGTGTGCACGGCTGGGTGATGGATATGGCCACGGGAAAGTTGATAGACCTAAAAATCGATTTCGAAAAAGTGCTCAAGGGAATCATGGAGATCTACCACTTGGATTGAAATTGGAATACCATTTAAAAAAAAGAGGCTGTCTAGAATTGGCAGCCTCTTTTTCATTTCCGCATCCATCGGTCTATTGCTTTGTCACCTTGAAAGTGGCCTGCATGTTGCCAGAAACGGCATTGATAAAATAAATTCCGCTCTGTAGGTTTGACATTTCGAGAGTAGTCAGGTTGCCACTGGCGTCGCCTTGCGCCACGAGCTTGCCCAACACATTGTAGATGGCATAACTGTCCAATTTATAAAGTGACCCAATGATAAGTCGGTTGGTCACCGGATTGGGATAGAAGGAGATATTCTTCCGGAATTTGTCCTCAACCGAAACGGTTTCTTCCACGGTAATGGTTCCTTCCATATTAGAATGAACCTCACATTCATAATCATTGGTTCCTATCTGGGTAAAGGTATAGGAGAACTGTGTGCCAGCACCGGTGAGGATGCCGCTGTCAAAATCTTCCTGGCTCCC
>CAYSLM010000098.1:0-10185 GCA_964431895.1 uncultured Aequorivita sp. | reverse complement strand
GAGTTCTACCTGAATAGATTTGATAAGGCCATTTTTTAAAACCACATCATTGTTGAGCACCTTGGAGAGCGACCTGATTTCCTGGACGGTATCCTGTATGATGCTTTTTGTTTCGCCCACCTGTGGTTGGAATTGAGCCGGAATTGAAGTGGAGAGCACATTGAGCTGTAAGTTGGCCACAGAGAGCAATTGCCCCACATTGTCGTGCAGCTCCCAGGCGATGTTTTTCAAAGTTTGCTCTTGGATTTCTGTCTGGGCTTTTGCCAGTTCGCGCTGGTAGCGTTGCTCTGCTTCAAAACGTTCCTTGAGGAGCCTATTTTTTCGGCGCTGGAATGCCACGACAAAAACGATGGCAAACACCGCAAAGAACACAAGCACCGCAATAAAGTAAACTATTAAAAGCTTTTCCTGGGGTAGTAAGGGTTCTGTGTTCGATAGCATATCAAAAATCCAGCGATATAAATGGAATATAGTAAATAGTTTGTCCCAAAGATAATCTGTCTGTATAAACTGACAAACGACGGGTCTATGGAATTGCTGTAGTAAGAGCCATAAATAAACAAAGGGGTAGTACACAAATGAAACAGCAGAGCTCCTACCGAGATATAAAACGGCAGACTTTTATACACTAAAAGAATTTTTTCGCTCTTTAATAGTTCCAAGTAATAAAGGGATATACTAAAAAAAACCAACAGGGTGCCCGAAATATTGGTTATGGGCAGCGACACGGCAAATAGCCCCTTTATGAAAATGAGTTCAATAAGACTTGCCCCTATAAAAACGCCGGTAAGCACATTGAGCCACCTTATGGAATTTTTTGATTTCAAATACCACTTGAAATACGTAATATAGAAGAAGAAACTAATAATGCCATAAAGGTTGTAGAGCCACAGATTTTTTTCAAAGGGTGTATCCTTCCAAAATGAAAAGTACCCATATTCCATAAACAATCCGTACCACCCAAAGGCCTCGACCAAAAAAGTGAGGCCCAAAAATGCGACCAAATAAAAAGTAGGTTTTGATTTGTTTTTTCGGTAATAAAAAATGCCTACCAAAAATGCTAAAAGCTCAAACACATTTATAACAATGGCTGCTATCACTTACTAATAATTTCTTGGAGGAAATCCCTGTATGCCTCTATTCAATGGTTCCAAATTATAGTTATTTGCGGCACCCTGGGCAGTTCCTACGGTAGGTGCCAAAAATACGGTAGCCTTGTCGTTGGTCTCGGTATCATAGGCCCCAAAATAAATCCTAACGCCAGGTTGCGCCCCGGGCGAAGAATTTTCGGTAATATAATCCAAAAACTGTTGAAGTTCGGCCACGCTGAAAAGAAATTCGCGCGTATCCTGGCTGCCCATGGCACGCTCAATTTCCTTGGCACGGGTAGTAACCCAGTTGTCCTGCAGTTGGCGTGCTTCGGCAACGGTAATACAATTTGATGGTTTTGACATAATTGAAATTGGTTTTGATTAATTGGCAGCAATGTAGCAAAAACAATCAAATAACGACTTTTCCCAAACCATATTCAGGAAAAATCCCCCTTGGAATGAAGGATTTTATCTACAAACCAAAAAGGGTTTTACCTATAGAACTTTCAGTTAAAACACTCCACAAAATTAGGTAAAACCCTGTTGTATAAGCTTTTATGGTTTAATACATTTGAATTCACCAAATTAAACAACCCATTCCTCCCTCCATGATCTATCAAACCCTGGAAATAATAAAAGATCAGGTTTCCAACTTTTTGGAGCAAAAAACCACTGACGCAAACCTGGTGGTCCTTGAAAATGTTTCAAAGCATGACGACCCCGACAACAATACCATGAGCGACAAGGTGGTGCTCTCGCTTCTGAATATTGAAGAGGAAACCACCCTAAAGAACCATCCGAACGTAAAATTCGAAAACGGCGAAACCATCTATAAAAATGCCCCGGTAAACTTGAATGTGTTTGCGCTCTTTTCGGCCAATCGAAATACCTATACCCGCTCCCTGGCGGCAATCTCGTTGATTATTGAGTTCTTTCAATCAAAAAAGATTTTTACGCAGGTAAATACGCCTTTAAATCCGGCCATCCCCGCCTTGGACGATATTAAGGAGTTCCGTTTCATCACCGAACTCTACACCCCCACCTTTGAGCAACTTAACTATATCTGGGGCACTTTGGGCGGAAAGGCGCTGCCCAATGTGCTGTACAAAATAAGTATCGTAAAGATAGAAAGCGACACCCTCCTGAAAAAAGGAACGCCAATTACCGAGGTATCGGGAATCATCAACAACATAACCTAATGGGTTTTACCGCAACATACCGTCTCCTGCTTCAGGTAAACGTTTACCACCGTTACTTTTTGGACGATGGTACCGTAGCCTTTGACAGCGACCCAATATTAAAAGCAACCCAGCTTAGCCATTATGATTTTGGCACTTTCTGTTCGGTTATCCCCGCAGCGGATACGCTAAGGCGGTTTATAGGAAACAAGCTCGTTTTCAAGACCGATCCAACAGGTTTTTCACTTTATGTGAAAGCGGAAGAAACCGCGCCCAATTCAGGCATTTTTAAACCGTATGTAAATCTTTCCCAAACGGACACCTTCACCTTCTTGATATATGTAAAAGATTCCCTCTTTGAAAATTATTCAACAGTAAATCCAAAACCTAGCATCCCTTATTATTTTTCCAACAAAAAACCGGTTTCCGAAGGGGTTTCCTTCAACTATATAGATTTGGAAACCACTACCCTGCCCATTGAGGATTTCACCATAAGCCAAAACTCTTATAATGAAATAGCCAAAACACTTTCGGCAGAAGAAAAGATTGGGCTTTTCGGAATTATTTCCTTGGAAATGGCGGGAGACGACACCGTTCCCTTCGACGGCAACGCACGAAATATTTTAAACGCCAACGGCACCATTCCCGTCAATCCGAAGACCTTCAAGCTTCAAATAAAAAACCGAAAGACCATTTGGCACTACCGCAACGCTGCCGACAGCACCCTGCTCCATTCCACAGATCCTACGGAGCTGCCCTTGGTAAAAAACGGCATCATCGGCTATAGTTTTAACGGCCAGGAGCAGCCTGCGGCCTTTCCTTCGCGGCTTTTATTTGAAAAGGACGGCGGCGGAAATATCATAAAAACCATTTCAGAAATATATATTAACCAATAACAAAAACTATGGCAACTACGTACAAAACACCTGGGGTCTATGTGGAGGAAATATCAAAATTTCCGCCAGCAGTGGCACAAGTGGAAACAGCAATCCCGGCCTTTATAGGCTATACAGCGAATAGTGATGCGAGCCTTCGCAACAAACCCAAACGTATTGTTTCGCTTTTGGAATACGAAACCCTTTTTGGAAAGGCACAAAACGAAGCAAACATAACCGTAACCATCAACGACACTGTAAACAGCGGCCCACCCGTACAGCTCGTGGACCAAAAATTCAGCGTAGCCCTGGGCACCACCAGCCCGTATGTGATGTACTATGCCCTGCGAATGTATTTTGACAACGGCGGCGGCCCCTGCTACGTTTGCTCGGTGGGCGATTATACCAGTGGCTCGGTAAGCCAACCGGCACTTTCGGGAGGTCTGGATGAACTCGAAAAGTTTGACGAGCCCACCCTTTATATTTTTCCCGATGCCATGGCCGTCTCCACCGCCTCGAGCTACTATTCGCTCATCAACCGGGCGCTGATGCAGTCGCAAAAATTGAAAGATCGCTTTGTTATAATAGACGCATTTGCCAATAATAGCGATAACATTCGCAATACGGCTTCCTTGGGCAATGGGGTAGATCTGTTGAAATACGGCGCAGCCTACCACCCGTTTTTAAGGACGGTTTACAGTTTTGCATATAGCGATGCCGACGTTACCCTGGCCCATAATGTAACCGATGAAACAAACACCACCTCTTCGGGCGTTTATGATACCAAAAAACTGAGCGAGCTTGCAGATAGCGGCGATTCCGATTTCAATTTAATTCTTTACAACAAGATTAAAACCGAACTGGAAAAACAATACGTCACCCTTCCACCCAGTAGCGCCATGGCAGGAATCTATGCGCGGGTTGATGGCAATCGCGGGGTTTGGAAGGCCCCAGCCAACGAATCGGTAAGCGCCACCGTTGAACCTACTGTCAAGATAACCCACGAAGCGCAGCAGGACTTAAACATCCATACCTCCGGAAAATCCATCAATGCCATACGGTCCTTTGCCAGAAAAGGCATCTTGGTCTGGGGGGCGCGTACCCTTGCGGGCAATGACAACGAGTGGAAATACATATCGGTACGCCGCTTTTTCAATATGGTGGAAGAATCGGTTGAAAAGGCCACGGCCCAATTCGTTTTTGAACCTAATGATGCAAACACTTGGGTAAAAGTACGGGCGATGATAGAAAACTTTCTAATCCTTCAATGGAGAGCAGGCGCGTTGGCCGGGGCCAAGCCAGAACAGGCATTTTACGTGCGTGTAGGCTTGGGCGAAACCATGACCGCCGAAGACATCCTAAACGGAATCATGAATATCGAAATAGGAATGGCAGCAGTGCGACCAGCGGAATTTATCGTGCTGAAATTCTCGCACAAAATGCAGGAAGCATAATTGGGAACAATTCCCGAATTAACGAAATAACGATTAACTATTAACATTTAACACATAACAAGATGGCCAATACATATCCATTAGTAAAGTTTCATTTCTCAGTAGACTGGGGAGGGACAAACATAGGTTTTACCGAAGTCAGCGGATTGGACGTTGAGACTGAATTGATCGAGTACCGTCACGGTGCCAGCCCGGAATACAGCAAGATTAAAATGCCCGGCATGCAGAAATTCAGCAACATTACCTTAAAGCGCGGCTCATTTGCCAATGACAACGAATTCTACCAATGGTGGAATACCGTAAAGCTCAACAAGATCGAGCGCCGGAACATCACCATTTCGCTGCTCAATGAAGAGCACGAGCCCGTGATTGTTTGGAAGGTGAAAAACGCCTTTCCCATAAAGGTGCAATCAACCGATCTGAAAGGCGATGGCAACGAGACCGCCATTGAAACCCTGGAGATAGCCCATGAAGGCCTAACAATTCAAAACGGCGATTGATGGACGGCGCGTATCCTCCCGTAAGCTTTCATTTTAAAGTGGAATTCAACGGAATTTCCTCCCAGGACCGCGACGTGCAGTTTCAGTCCGTTTCCGGACTTTCCGTAGATATTGAAACCGAGGAATTTGCCGAGGGAGGCGAAAATAGGTTTAAGCATAAATTCCCGGTAAGGTCTAAGTTTCCGAACCTTATTTTAAAACGCGGCATGGTAACCGACTCCCAACTCATTAAATGGTGTCGGGAGGCCATTGAAAGTTTTCAATTTAAACCGGTAGACCTGACCGTGAAGTTACTGAACGAAGACCACGAACCTTTGATCACCTGGAACGTAGTTCACGCCTATCCCGTAAAATGGGACGTCGCCGAGCTACACGCCGAAGAGAGCAGAGTTGCCATTGAAACCATAGAGTTAGCGTACAACTATTTTACCCTTGTATAATGCCCATTGAAATCAAAGAGCTACACATTAAAATAAATGTGGAAGGCACCGAGCAGACCAACGCCCCTTCCCGCCCCCACACCGGACGGAAAGCGGATGCCATAATAAATGCTTGTATTGAAGAGGTAATGCGAATTGAAACCCGCAAAAAAGAACGATAATGAAAGGCGAACTCAAAAAATTGAAGATAACGGCCTTCCGTGATAATAAATTTACCCAAATGGTGGGCGACGGCGTGTTTTCCTCCCTGTTGAATCCCGAAAAATACGCCTTCAAGTACAAAGTAGAATACAACCAAACCCAAGGCCAGGGCACCAGCAGCACACAACCGAAATATGTGCGTACGGACCCCGAGGACTTAGATCTTGAGTTTTTGTTTGACCGAACGGGAATCATAAAGGGAAACAGCGATGACCTAAGCCTGGGCATAGTGGCAGACATTGATCGGTTCAAACGAATCGTATTTGATTACAACGGCGATGAGCACAAACCCAATTATTTAATGATAGGTTGGGGCACGCTGCTGTTTAAGGGCATTTTAACCGAAATGACTGTGGAGTACAAGCTTTTCACCCCCGAAGGTGTTCCGCTCAGGGCTGTGGTAAGGACCAGTTTTAAAGGAGTGATTGACGATAAGCTGCGGGTAGCCCGTGAAAACAACAATTCGCCAGATTTAACACACCTTCGCATTGTGAAACAGGGCGACACCTTACCCCTGATGGCCTTCAAGATTTACGGCGACTCAAAATATTACTTGCAGGTTGCCGCCGCCAACAATTTAACAGATTTCAGAAGATTGAAACCCGGACAACAAATCATGTTTCCACCCATAGAAAAAACATCCTAAAGTGAACAACAGCAGAGTCATAGCAACCGCGCGCAGTGCAGATCTGGTCACCTTCAAGATTCTGGTTGAAGGCACTGAACTTTCGGCCGTTCACCAAGTGAAAACTATTTCGGTGGAAAAGGAGGCCAACCGCATTCCCTTCGCACAGCTCGTCTTTTTGGATGGCGAAGCAGCTTCCCAAAATTTCAGTCTGAGCAACGAGGAATTATTGGTTCCTGGGAAAAAAATTGAAATCCAGGCCGGGTACCACCACGAGGACCAAGCCATTTTTAAGGGCATCATCATAAAACACAGCATAAAGATTAGGGAAAGCAATGCGGTCCTTATCGTTGAGTGCCGTGACGAGGCGGTAAAAATGACCCTGGGCCGAAAAAGCAACTTTTATTACGAAAGCACGGACAGTGATATATACGAAGAAATAATAGGGAAATATGCCTTGGAAAGCAAGGTGGAAGCTACATCGGCCACGAACAAGGAGCTGGTGCAATACCGCACTTCCGATTGGGATTTTATGTTGACCCGCACCCAGCTTAATGGCCAAATTTGTATAGTTGACGATGGCAAAATAACCATCGCCAAGCCGGATCTTTCCCAGGAAGAAGTAGAAACCGTAGCCTTTGGCGCTACCCTGCTCGATTTTGATGCAGAAATGGACGCCCGCAACCAATACGGCGCTATTACCACTTTCGGGTGGAATCCTTCAGAACAGGAAATTCTTGAAGTGGAAGCCAACGATCCCGGCCTTCCCTTAAACGGAAATATCACACCCTCAGAGCTGGCAGAAGCACTCGATTCGGAAAAAATGGAATTGAAACACGCTGGACTTCAAAATACTGAAAAACTTCAACAATGGGGCGATGCCAAAAGTCTTTTTCAGCAACTTTCAAAGACCCGCGGGCGGATAAAATTTCAGGGAATTCCAACGGTAAAACCCGGAACCATGCTCAAGTTGGAAGGCGTGGGCGACCGCTTTAACGGAAAGGTTTTTATAAGTGCCGTTCGTCATGAAATCGCCAACGGAAATTGGACCGTAGATGCCGAATTTGGAATGAACCCAAAATGGTTCAGCGAGACCTATGATATTTCAGAATTGCCAGCGGCAGGCATTATTCCTGCGGTCAGCGGGTTGCAGATTGGCGTGGTTTCCCAATTGGAATCAGATCCCGATGGGGAGGACAGGATTTTGGTAAAAATTCCAATAATCAACAATGAGGAACAGGGCATTTGGACACGCATCGCCACTTTGGTCGCCGGAAATAATCGCGGCTCCTTCTTCCTGCCAGAAATTGGAGACGAAGTAATTGTAGGTTTTATAAACGATGATCCCAACCACGCCGTAATCCTCGGCTCGCTCCACAGCAGTGCAAAACCCGCGCCGTTAACCGCTTCAGACGACAATCATGAAAAAGGTTTTGTAACCCGCAGCGCGATGAAACTGCTGTTCAACGACGATAAAAAATCGATTATCCTGGAAACTCCCGGCGGGAAAAAAATTATCATCGACGAAGATGTCGGAGCAATTGTAATTGAGGATGAAAATTCAAATAAAATCACGATGGACAGGGACGGAGTTGCAATGGAAAGCGGAAAGGAATTCAGCATTAAAGCAATGGGCAATTGCACTATAGAAGCAACAAACATAAATATAAACGCCAATGCCCAATTCAAGGCCGAAGGCAGCGCCGGCGCCGAAGTTTCCACCAGTGCCGTCGCCGTCCTAAAAGGGTCGTTGGTACAAATAAATTAAAGCCTCCTGGTTCCTTAAAAAAAACAATAAAAAATAAATAATAACAATAAAAAATGAAAAAATGCCTCCAGCAGCCAGAATAAACGATATGCACATCTGCCCAATGACCAACCCAAACGGCAGTCCGCACGTGGGCGGCCCCATACTTCCCGCGGGCGAACCAACGGTGCTGATTGGCGGAATGCCCGCCGCAAGGGTTGGCGACATGGCCACCTGTGCCGGCCCGCCCGACTCGATAATCATAGGGTCTTCCTCCGTTTTTATCGGCGGCAAACCGGCAGCCCGAGTGGGCGATAGCACGGCCCATGGCGGAAGCATAGTTTTGGGTGAATTTACAGTGTTGATCGGGGGATGATGGATGATGGATGACGTATGACGTATGACGTAAATAAACAATAGTAATAAAGAATAAAAAATATGAACGACGAAACATTTTTAGGAGAAGGATGGAGCTTCCCGCCACATTTTGACAAAAAAACCGGCCAATTGGTCACCACCGCTGGCGTGGCCGATATCAATAAAAGCCTTGAGATTTTGCTGTCAACCCGATTGGGCGAGCGCATTATGCTACCCAATTATGGCTGCAATCTGGAAGAACTATTATTTCAACCGCTTGATGTAACCTTAAAGACCTATATAGTTGAACTTATAAAAACCGCAATTCTATATTACGAACCACGAATTGATACACAAACAGTATCGCTAGACACCACAAATGAGCTGAACGGCGAAGTCTTAATAAATATTGAATACGTTGTCAGAATCACAAATTCAAGGGCAAACCTCGTTTTTCCATTCTATAAAACCGAAGGAACCGAAGTATAGAAAATCATGGCAAAAAACTGCGAAAATAAATTCCTGAAAAACCACCAGGGCACCGAGCAGACCCAAAGGTCGCCAATTGCCATACTTCCGCAAAACTTAAAACTGAATGATTTTTCAACGGAAGACTGGATGCGGTTTGCCTATAATTTTGCTTCGGAAGTAAATTATTTTTCTGTTGAAAATGCAACTGCACCTTCGGGGAATTGGGAGTCTTTTTTTGTTGAAAAGGATAAGATAGAAAAATTTCTGGCCGAAGCCGAAACCTCCCATGGCCTCTCCCCGCACCTGGCACTCTTCGTTTGTTTTTTGAAATTGATGGAAATTTCAAAAGCGCATTTTAACGGCCTCACCAAACGACATCTCGATTTCTATTACAAGAAAATTCTTCAAATTGATAAAAAACCTCCGGTCGCTGATAGTGTCCATCTCATTTTTGAACTTGCCAAAAATTTTTCTACGTCAAAAATAGAGGAACACACGCTAGTGGAAGCAGACAAAGACGCCTCGGGAAAACGCCTGCAATACGCAACCGAAAAGGAAGTGGTACTCAACAAAGCAAGGGTTGCCGCCTTAAAAAGCATATACCACCACCGAAAAACCAACAACCTAAACCCGAATGAACATAACGGCCTGTTTGCAGCGCCAATTGTAAACTCAGCCGACGGCAACGGGGAACCGTTTAAAACAGACGCCAACTGGCTTCCCTTTGGTTATCCAACCCATTTTAAAGCCCAATTGCCGCTGCAAACCCCCAAACTCGGATTTGCAATTGCCGCACCGACCTTGAATTTGGCCGAAGGCGAGCGCATGGTACAGCTTATTTTCAAGCTCGAAAAATCAATTCCGGTTTTCAACATTCCACAGCTAATTGATTGTATCGAAGTTTTTGCCACAGGGGAGAAAGGATGGCTCGGGCCTTTTAAAGTTTCGGCTTCTGCCGATGGTTTTACTTCTTCCGTAGGAAATAAAACAGTGCAGCTTTCCCTAAAAATCGATAAAACGGAAAAAGCAATTGTTCCGTACAATCAAGACATCCACAAGGAAAACTTTAAGACCGACCAGCCCGTATTTCGATTTCTGCTGAAGACAAAACAGCCCGAATACAGCATCGGGTATCAATTTTATACCGAATTACTTCAGAAAAAAGTAAAAAAAGCAACCGTAAAAGTCTCCGTTTCCGAAGCCGAAAAGCTACAGCTAAAAAACGATTTCGGACCCCTGGTTGCAG
>CAYSLM010000097.1:3235-10330 GCA_964431895.1 uncultured Aequorivita sp. | reverse complement strand
CTTCATTTTTATTTTTTTGGAACATCCCCTGCATGCCCACAATGGCCTCAAGCTTCCCAAGAGAGGGCAAGTTGTATTTCACATCGTAATTGACGGTGGCCAATTTCATCTGAAGGGCGGCCAGGGAAGCATCTTCCTCAAACTCCCGACGGTCGTTAAAAGTATAGCCCACCTTTAGGTCTAGACTTGAATTATTGAAAAAAACGGTATTGTCAAAACTTAAAATATGGTTATCTATTTTCTGGAAAGGAAGCTCTGGGTTACGAGCTTGGCTCTGTTCCCCAATTTCTTCGGCAATACCGATATTGCTTCGGTTATAATTATATCTTAAGGTGCTTTTGAGGTTACTTCCCAAATATTGCAAACCAGTTTTCAGGTCTTTCTCACTGAAACGGGAATTGGTTACCCTATATCCCGCACCTGTTTTATAATCGGCATAGGAGCCATAGGTGCCGCGGACCAAAAATTTCAATTTCTTACCGGAAGTTTTCAGGCCTAGACTAGTGTTGGTGCCCAAGGTATTCGAAAAGTATTGGCTGGCCAGGTTGGCATGCGTTTCACCTGACATGGCAAATTTTTCGGGGTTCAAATAAAGTACTCCGCCCAGTGCATCACTGCCGTAAAGGAGTGAGGCCGGGCCTTTGATAACCTCTACACTTTCTATGCCCGCCTCGTTGATTCCCAGCCCGTGCTCATCGCCAAACTGCTGGTTTTCAAGGCGCACCCCCTGTGAGTAGGTGAGCACCCTGTTGGCACTCAGGCCCCGTATCACGGGTTTGCCAATACCGGTACCCGTGGTAATGAGATCAACTCCCGCAATATTCTTTATGCCTTCGGCCAGGGTCACTGCTCCCGAGGCCGCGAGATCTTCGGTTGCGATGCGGGCCACCTTCATCACGTTATCGCGCTGCAATTTGTGGAAGGGGGTGGCCACGATCACTTCCTCCATTTCTACCGCACTCTCATTAAGAGAAATATTTTGGGTTATGGTTTGCCGGGTGTTGAATTTTATTTTTTTGGAGACCGTGGCGTATCCCATAGAGGAGTAAACCACATTATAGCTGCCGTCTGGAATGTTTTCAAGTACGTAGTCACCGTCAAAATCGGCGACAGTGCCTTTTTCCAATTGGGGAATATAGACCGTAGCGGGCACAGGTTGATGGTGGTTTGTTGAGGTGATGGTGCCCTTAAGGGTATTTTGGGCGCTTATGGCGGAACACAATAGTAGTGCCCCAAGCAAGCATTGCATTTTTAGCATTGGTTCTTGATTTTGGATGAATAAAAAAATTAGGTGCAGAAAATCAAGAAAGCACCGGCGGGCCCCGAAGATGGTAATGAAAATTTCTGCCGATGATTTTGGGGAGCATATAAACAGTTGATACTGTTTGGTAGCCATCGACATCCAAAAATTGGGGAAGCTGCTGGAAGGAAAAAGTAAAGTTTGAAAAATGGAAGTCATAAATGGGGCAGTCCAGCTGTGCCTTGTGAAGGTGGGTGCCCAGTTCGGTACACACCGGGTGCTCGTGCCCCTCAAAGCTGTGCGCCAATTGCACGGCAGTAGGAAATAGCAGGGCCACCGAGAAAATGGTGGCCACCACGGGAAAGATAAATTTTAGTTTAATGTCTTTCATTTACCCAGTAAAAATCCCAAGCGCATGCTGCGGAGCATTTTTTTTACAAAGTTGCTAAAAAAGTCAAACTCTCCAAATACCCATCCAAAAAAGACCAACAATACTTTGTAGATGGGAAGAATAATCAAAATTCGGATAGGCCAGTAAATATACCAGCCCATATCTTTTGTGATATGTAAATATTCAGTCAATGGCCCGGCCAACTTGGCTGCAGAGCTTCCCGTTATGGCAAAAACCAACAGAATGACAAATAGCTGGGTATTAGACTCGATGTTCCAGCGTTTCTTTAACTTTTTCAATTTCTTCCTCCAATAAAATGTTGATTGTATTTATTCTGAAAATAGACAAAGTAATTATAAAGTAGATAATTTACTTCATAACCGTAATCTACCGTGGGGTCATAATTGATCCGCTCGGTATATAAATCTCGCGGATATCGCGCCGGATTGAGCACCCTGTTATTGTATTCAGAAACGAAGGATCGGTTCTTGTTTTCCAGGAACGACTGGCTATAGTAACCGCGGGGCGGCTGTGACAGAAGCCAGGAATCAAATCCCGGCTCAATGATAAGAATCTCGTACTGCAGGCTATCATTTGCAATGCGAAGTGTGTCGTTAGCTACATCCTGTGATGCCGTCAAATTTTTGCTTCCGGTACCGCAACTGTAGGCGGCAACAGAAAGGACCAGAATAAGGAGCAGGTTTTTCATAACGGTATTTTTTACAAAAGTACCGATTCTTGGGCGAATCTGTGTTAAATAAAGCGGCTTTTCAAATTACCTTATCCCATAGGGTCTAAGGGGTTTCGCTTTGGAAAAAAGTGCCAGCTATTGAAAACCGTTTACGGAAATCTAGACAGGGACAGAGTACAGTAATTCCTTCGGGCAAGTCTATTTTACCAGGATGGAAATAATCTGCTCGGCAAGCTCCTTCCCAATACGGTCCTGTGCTTCAAGGGTGGCGGCGCCAATATGTGGGGAAAGCGATATCTTATCGTGCATGAGCACCTTCACCGAAGGGGTGGGTTCATTCTCAAAAACATCGAGGGCTGCAAAGGCAACCTTGCCATCCTCCACGGCTTCCAACAGGGCCTTTTCATCCACAATGCCTCCACGGGCGGTATTGATGATTCCCACACCATCCTTCATTTTGGAGAATTCTTCCCTCCCAATCAAATATCCCGATTGTGCGGGCACGTGCAGGCTTATAAAGTCGCTGTGCTTGATGAGTTTTTTAATGGGGGCGGTCTTGATTTTTAGCGTAATTTTTTGCCCGTCATAAAAGGTAAGGGTAATATCGGCCTCACCCACCTCATGGTCGCTGGCAATGACTTTCATGCCACAACCTAGGGCTATCTTGGCCACTTGGCGGCCTATGCGTCCAAAACCTATGATGCCTAAGGTTTTTCCGCGCAGTTCGCGCCCGGCGCTATAGCTCTTTTTCAATTCCTTAAAACGGGTGTCGCCCTCTAGAGGCATATTTCTATTGGCGTCGTGGAGAAACCGTACGCCCCCGAAAAGATGGGCAAAGACAAGTTCTGCCACAGATTCTGAGGAGGCTGCAGGGGTGTTTATTACTTCAATTCCATTGTCCCGGGCATATTCCACATCAATATTGTCCATCCCTACACCGCCGCGGCCTATAATCTTGATACTGGGGCAATTATCTATTAGGTCTTTGCGTACCTTGGTGGCACTGCGCACCAGAAGCACCTCTATTTGGTGCTCATTGATATAGTTTTGGAGCTGTTCCTGGGCTACGTGTACCGTGAGCACTTCAAAGCCGGCGTCTTCCAGTTCTTTTATTCCGCTTTGCGATATGCCGTCGTTTGCTAAGATTTTCATTTAGTAGAATTCTGAATGGTTGTTTTTTCACTTCTTTTAATTACGCTCCTTTTTCCAGAGTCTGCATCACATCTACCAAAACCTGTACGCTTTCCAGGGGTAGGGCATTGTACATGGAGGCACGATACCCCCCTACACTGCGATGACCGTTTAGGCCGTTGATGCCGGCTTGTTTCAAAAGATCGTCAAAGGTGGATTTTAAATTGTCATTTTTTAAGTTGAAGGTGGCGTTCATGGTAGATCGGTCCTCCTCTTGGGGCACATAGGCTGCAAACAGTTCGTTCTGGTCTATTTCGGCATAAAGAAGTTTGGCCTTTTGGTTGTTTACCTTTTCTATGGCCTGTATCCCGCCTTGTTCCTTTAGCCATTCCAAGGTGAGCATAGATACATAAACCGAAAATACCGAAGGGGTATTGAACATACTGTCTTTATCAATATGTACTTTATAACTCAGCATAGAGGGAATGGTTCGGGAAACCTTGCCAAGAATGTCTTCCCTAATGACCACTAAGGTCGTGCCCGCCGGCCCCATGTTTTTTTGGGCGCCCGCATAAATAAGTCCAAATTCCGAAAAATCGAGCTGGCGCGAAAAGATATCGCTACTCATATCGCATACCATTGGAATTCCGGTTTTTGGGAAATCCTTCAACTGGGTCCCATAAATCGTGTTGTTGCTGGTACAGTGAAAGTAATCGGCATCTTCGGGAATAGGGTAGTTTTTAGGAACAAGGTTGAACCCTTCACTTTTTGAGGTGGCCACCTCAATTACTTCACCTAAAATCTTGGCCTCTTTGATGGCTTTTTCGCTCCAGGTGCCGGTGTTTAGATAGGCGGCTTTTTTTTCAAGAAGATTATAGGCCACCATTAAAAATTGAAGGCTGGCCCCGCCTTGTAGGAAGAGTGCACGATAGCCTTTGTCCAACAGCCCCAAATGCTCCAGAGCCAACTGTTGGGCTTTTTCCATAACGGCGACAAAATCCTTACTGCGGTGAGAAATCTCAACCAGGGAAAGATCAAGCCCGTTAAAGTTTAAAACCGACGCCGATGCTTTTTCAAGAACCGATTGTGGCAAAATACATGGACCTGCGCTAAAATTGTGTTTCTTCATCTTTATTGGAAAATTTATTACAAAGATGCGGATTATGTTGGGAAGAAATTGTGGAAACCTAATTTTTTATTCAGGAAGTTTCAACAAGAAATCAACCGTGTCAACCCCATCGGCATAGTCCCAGAGTTCGGGGTTTTGTGCTTTCCCGAAAGGGACTTGGCCATCTATCCCAACGTTTGAAACAAGGCACTGGATCTGGTCCGCGCACTTATTCAAATGGGCAGAGACCTCTTGAATTGAGCCATAGTTTTCATAAAAAACTACCGAAATAGGCGAGGAGAGGCCGCTATCCTTTTTCAGCACCATAAACTCGTTGTCCAACAACGGCAGCCCGTCCATTAAATATACCGCTTTGTTGTAATCGTAATTGTTGATGTACTTATGGTGGTTTATCAGGTGCTTCCAGCTAAACATCGCTTTAAAGAAATCGGTAAAATCATAATTTTCTGGAACGTAAAGCTTGGAAACATTGCGGCAGCCCAGGCCAAAATACCTAAAGATGTCATCGGCCAGGCCGCGCAGTTCCGCTACAGATTCGGTGCCGGTCAAAACAGCTACCGAGTTTCGGTTTTTTCGGATGATGTGCGGATATTTACCGAAATAATAATCAAAATATCTGGCGGTATTGTTGCTGCCCGTAGCAATGACGGCGTCAAACTGGGCCAACTTTCCCTCGGTAAACGCTATAGAATCTTTGAAGCGGGGCTCGATGGCCACCAACTGCTCGGCTATATAGGGAAGGAGGATTTTATCGTTTGAGGACAGCTTGGCCAGCACTTTGTTGCCGCTAACCAGTACCGATAAGAAATCGTGGAAGCCCACCAAGGGAACGTTTCCCGCCATCACAATTGCTACGGTCTTACCTGGTTTTGGATCTATGGCATAAGCTGAAAGCCATTTTTGCAACTTCTCTTGGGTAAGGGCGCCGGCCCAGCTGTGCAGTACGAATTGAATGTTGTCACGAGTAAACCAGCCGTTGGCCGCCTCAGCTTTTTCAAGGACTGCACGGGCGGGCTCATCACTATCATTGGAAGCCATTTGCCCAAGTAAGTGACCCAAGCTTATAAAAGCGTTAATTTTGTCTTTTAAATGCATACTTCTTTGGAGTTGCCCACAATAGGCATTAACTTTGCGCAAAGTTAGAAAAAGTAAAAGCTATGGCAATCATTATAACAGACGAATGTATAAACTGCGGCGCCTGCGAGCCCGAGTGCCCAAATACAGCGATCTATGAAGGTGCCGATGATTGGCGCTATGCCGATGGCACCGATCTGGAGGGCAAGATCGTGCTGCCCAATGGCAAGGAAGTAGATGCCAATGAGGTGCAGGAACCCATCAGTGACGAAATATATTATATTGTGCCCGATAAGTGTACCGAATGCAAAGGGTTCCACGATGAGCCACAATGCGCCGCCGTCTGTCCGGTGGACTGTTGCGTGCCCGATGAGGACCACGTAGAGACGGAAGAAGAGCTACTGGCAAAGCAGGCATTTATGCACAAGGAATAAGAAAGAGTTTCATACCATAAAAATACCCTTTAGAATCTTAAATCTCTAAAGGGTATTTTTCTTTTGTGGGGATAGTTAATGTATGCTGTTAATCTTTAGTATCGCTTTTCATATCCAATCTGTATACATCGGAAACGATAACGTCCAATTTTGGGTCATAGCGTTCTACCACAAAATTGCCTTCGGTATTGAAATATCCAAAAGAGGATTTCCCGTCTCTTGACATAATATAATACCCGTTCTGGGAGGTGGGCTTTATAATGGCGTATTCCTCATTGGTGGCATTGTCTTTCACGGTCATCAATCTATAACCCTCGTGATCTTTCTGGTTCAAAAATTGGAAGCGGTTGCCCTCAAAGTCATAACGCACATCGGTATCAACTTTTACAGGGTCCATAACCACGCTCTGGTTAACCTCCCCGGCCTCTGATTCGGCCAAGTCCAATGCTTGTTTTTTTGTTCTGGTAACTGCTTTAGTGGCAACTTTGGTTCCTTCACTGTCGGTCACGGCGGTTTTGGTCACTACCGTTTCCTTTTCGGTATTTTTATTTACTTGGGCAAAACTGTCGGTAAATGCTGCCAGCGCAGCAATTAATAATAAACGTTTCATAATGGTTGAATTTTTTTCAGTTCGTATAAATCCAAAAATAGGAATCAAAGATGTTAAAAAACCATAAAGCGTTGATAATCATTTCCCAAACTTTGGCCTAAGGCCGCTTTTTTAGTTTTGTTACGTTTCGCCATCTTTGTACCCAAAATTTTCAAAAAATGCTTGCCATAATAAAAAAAGGGATCATCATAATTATAGCTCTGTATCTATTAGGATTTCTGGCTATTTATTTGCTCCAGGAAAAAATGATCTTTATGCCCGGCAGCCTACCGGAAGGATATGAATATTCCTTTACCGGCGATTTCGAGGAAGTTTTTCTCACGGCTGCCGATGGGGCCAAATTGAACGCGCTCCATTTCAAAGTAGCTTCACCCAAAGGAGTGGTACTCTACTTT
>CAYSLM010000097.1:0-3135 GCA_964431895.1 uncultured Aequorivita sp. | reverse complement strand
ATTTCAAAGTAGCTTCACCCAAAGGAGTGGTACTCTACTTTCACGGCAATGCCGGCGAACTTTCCCAATGGGGCAAAGTGGTACAAAAGTTTCCCAAACTGGGCTATGATGTTTTGGTTATGGATTACCGCGGCTATGGCAAGAGCACGGGAAAGCGCAAGGAACACTTGATGTATGCCGATGCTCAATTATTTTACAACCACCTTCTTAAAAGCTATGCCGAAAGCGATATAAGCGTATACGGCAGGTCGCTGGGCACAACGTTTGCAACCTATGTGGCTGCCTACAACAACCCAAGACAATTACTTTTGGAAGCACCCTTTTACAGCCTTTCAAACGTGGCAAAAGAAAGGTTTCCCATCTATCCGGTAGGTTGGTTTTTAAAATTCCATTTCCCAACCTATCAATTCATTACCCAGGTTTCCTGCCCAATAACCATTTTTCACGGTACCGATGATCATACCGTTCCTTTTGAAAACAGTCAACAGCTCATCAATTTGCCGGTACGGGCTCCTTTAAAAATGGTACCCATCAAGGGTGCTGACCACAATGATCTGGACGAATATCCTCGTTACCAGATAAAGCTTGACTCGGTACTATAAAAAAATACCCCGCCGAAGCAGGGCATTTTTTTCCAATTAATAAATTTTACCTTTCAATTAACGGTCTTTTTTCAGTCTTGCCATACCTTCTGGCCTTTTCATCAAGGCTTCCCTGCGGGCCTCCATTTCTGCCTGCCGCTGTTTTATTTTGGCTTGGCGCTCTCTTTCGGCCTGGGCGGCTGCTTCGGCCTTTTGTTCGGCAATTTTTCTGGCCATCTCTGCTTCGTGCTTTTGTTGTATGGCCAATTGGCGCTGCTGGTTGGCGACATCAACGGAAACCTCATCGGCAACCACCTGGGTATCCATCTCATTCTTTTTGAGAACCTTGGCAGCTTGGTCTTGCTTGTCGGTGCCTTCTACCTTCAGGACCTCTTTATCGGTATTGGTCTTTTTTATAATCTTGGTCTTTACATCGGTTCCTTTTTGGGTCACTTTCTTGACCGTGGTTTCCTGTTGCACATCCCGATTTTCCTGGGCTTGTAGCATATTCAATCCAAACAATGCTACAGCTATTCCCATTATTACATTTTTCATAAGTATTGGTTATTAAGGTTTATTGGGTAAACATACGGTGCAATGCGTTAATTTTATGCAAAACCCAAGTGAAAGTATAGCCAAAAGATTTTTCCGTATAGGCAGGGATAGATTGTTCATTACTTGTTTTGAAAATGTATATTTGCACCCTTCAAAACCATCGGGATTAATTGCCGAGGTTTAGCGAAATTTATTTTTATGAAAGCAGGAATAGTAGGATTGCCCAATGTAGGGAAATCAACCTTATTTAATTGTTTGTCAAATGCCAAGGCACAAAGTGCCAATTTCCCGTTTTGTACCATCGAACCCAATGTGGGGGTTGTCAATGTTCCCGATCAGCGATTGCTGAAACTGGAGGAACTGGTTAAACCAGAAAGGGTTCAACCCGCCACCGTTGAGATAGTGGATATTGCGGGCCTGGTAAAGGGCGCCAGTAAGGGCGAGGGTCTGGGCAACCAGTTTTTGGCCAACATCCGGGAGACCGATGCCATATTGCACGTGTTGCGCTGTTTTGAAAATGACAACATTGTTCACGTTGATGGCAGTATAGATCCCATCCGTGACAAGGAAACCATCGATATGGAACTTCAGCTGAAGGATTTGGACACGGTTGAGAAAAAACTTGAAAAAGTAAAACGCGCCGCCCGCACCGGCAATAAAGAAGCGCAAAAGGAAGAAGCTGCGCTCACCAAAGTAAAAAATGGGCTGGAGTCTGGCATTTCCGT
Source organism: uncultured Aequorivita sp. (assembly GCA_964431895.1). GTDB lineage: Bacteria > Bacteroidota > Bacteroidia > Flavobacteriales > Flavobacteriaceae > Aequorivita. The sequence continues at coordinate 1,274 of CAYSLM010000097.1, read as the reverse complement.
GCGGGCCATCGAGCTCACGGAAGAGGAGAGGGAGGCTTACATAAATCCTGTCCAGTTTATTACCGATAAGCCCGTGCTGTACGTTTGCAATGTTGATGAAGAAGCGGCTGCCACGGGCAATGCCCATACCGAACGGGTCAAAGAGGCAGTGGCCGGTGAAAATGCAGAGGTCTTGGTCCTGGCCGTTGGTACCGAAGCCGATATTACCGAACTGGATACCTATGAGGAGCGCCAGATGTTTTTGGAAGATCTGGGGCTTGACGAGGCCGGATCGGCAAAACTTATTCGAAGTGCTTATAAATTATTGAACCTCCAAACCTATTTTACCGCAGGGGTAAAGGAAGTGAGGGCCTGGACCATTCCTATTGGAGCAACGGCGCCTCAAGCGGCAGGGGTTATCCATACCGATTTTGAGAAAGGATTCATTCGGGCCGAAGTCATTAAATACGACGATTTTGTAAAATACGGTAGCGAGGCCAAGGTAAGGGAAGCCGGCAAAATGGGCGTGGAAGGAAAGGATTATATCGTAAAGGATGGCGACGTGATGCACTTTAGATTCAATGTTTAAACAATCCGCGAATTCCCACCCCTTATTTGAATAAATTCTTCCTAAAAGCGATACGCTATCACCATACTTTTATAAGTATCGCCATTAAAGGCGGTGCCGCCGCTTGGGTAAATCTGAAGGTTCTCGTTCTTGCGTTTGTGCAGTTCGGGTATCAAGATTCCGGTAGCTGCGCCTAAAACGTAGCCCAAGGTAACATCGGTCAAAAAATGCTGCCCGGCCTCAATGCGCAAATAAGCCACTCCGGCTGGGATGGTGGCTGCACCGGCCCACATCCAAAACCTGCCAGGAGATTCGGGATTAAAATCGCTATACACTTTGGCGGCGAAAAAAGTAGCAGTGGCAGAGGCCGCGACATGCCCGGCATAAAAGGAGCGCTGGCCGTTATTTTTCATTCTTCTTTCGTCAGAAGTATCTCCACTGTCATCATATACGTAGGGCCTTGACCTATCTATCAATCCCGCAGTGAGGGTGTACATAGTGGCCGTGGTGGCAAGGGTCTCCACATAAAGTCCTAAATACTGGCCCGTATGGTCGTTTATTTTATCATCAAAGAGCAGTACAAAGGGCGCGGCAAATGAAAAGGCAAACGGAATGTCGCTCATCTTGCTCGCACTTTCCGAATGGTTTCCGGCGGCCCAACGATCAAGGCCATTGATGTTGTCAATGGTTTTTTGGAGCTGGTCACCTTGATATTTCCTGAATTCCG